>JAJSZO010000131.1 GCA_030262795.1 Deltaproteobacteria bacterium
AATCTGGCATCCCATGCTGAAAAAGGTGGGCATGCTTATGCTTCCTACTATATTTGGCGCTGCAGTTTATCAGATTAACATATTAATCGGGACTTTTCTGGCTTCTTTACTACCTGAAGGGAGCATTTCGTATCTTTATTATGCTGACAGGCTGGTGCAGTTTCCCCTGGGAATTTTTGCTATAGCAACGGCAACAGCCGTAATGCCCAGCCTCTCAAGGCAGGCATCTGCTCAGGATTACGATTCTCTCAGAGACACTTTTGCCTATGCCATGAGATTGATTCTTTTTATTACAATTCCTTCTATGGTGGGGCTTATAGTTTTAAGAGAGCCTATAGTTGAGCTGCTTTTTAAAAGGGGGGCTTTTGATGCTGAAACCACAAGATTGACGGCATCGGCCCTTTTATATTATGGTATTGGTTTGTGGGCATTTTCGGCTGTACGGATAGTTGTTTCAACATTTTATGCTTTGCAGGATACTAAAACTCCGGTACGGATGGCTGTGATATCTGTTGTTGCAAATATAATATTCAGTATTATTCTTATGCAGTACCTGGGCCACAGAGGGCTTGCGCTTGCAACTTCGCTGGCTTCCATGCTTAATTTCTGGCTTCTTACCCGTGCATTAAAGGTCAAGATTGGCTTGTCGGGATGGAAAAGTATCACTGAATCCGCCTGCAAAACAATGGCCGGCTCTTTTATAATGGGAGCAGTTGTCTGGGCAGTTGCATTATTAATTATACCATCAGGAGACAAAACTTTAATCAATCTTTTTTTCGGACTCATAGGCAGCATATTTGCCGGCCTTGTTTTCTATGGTTTTTTTTCTTTTTTTATCAGGAGCCCGGAGCTTGAGAAAGTTCTAACTGTTGTTAAGGGCGTGAGAATAAAATGAACTGGAAGCAAAAAATTCTGTTATATTTATCAATACCGATTATATTTTCTTTGCTTTTATTTATTATTTTCGATGATAATGGACTGGTTGATCTTAATGCGCTCAAAAAAGAGAAAAACGAGTTAATAGAAAAAAATGCCGTAATTACCATGGATAATCTTTCTTTATATCGTGAAATTGATCGATTGAAACATGATTCTATATATATTGAGGATGTGGTTAGACGAGAACTCGGCCTTATCGGTAAAAATGAGGTGATATTTAAACTTAAACATAAAGTTAAAAAATGAATAATCAAACTGAGTTTTATACAAAGACCATGGCGAACGTATATGCCAAGCAGGGTTATTTTGCAAAAGCATCTGAAATCTATAGATATTTGTTGAAACATGATCCTGACAGCAGGGAAGTTAATGATTTACTTTTCGAAGTCGAGAAAAAACTTGATGAAAAGAAAAAAAATGCCGGAGAAATCCTTAAAAGATTATTCAGGAAATGGATTTATCTGCAACTAAGTTATAACCGGCTGCAAAAATTAAAAAAACTAAATAATATTGTAAATATTCGGCTAATCCCTTCACTAACTGAAATTCCGCAAAATACTTAATATGGTGATTTTATGAAAAATATTCTAGTTACTGGTGGTTGCGGTTTTATCGGGTCGAATTTTATTCATTATCTACTTGCGGAATCTGATTTTACCGGCAGGATAATAAATGTTGATAAATTGACCTATGCTGGAAATCTTGAAAACCTGACGGGAATTGCTGAAAGATTTTCTAAGCGCTATGATTTTATTAAGGCAGATATATGTGATCGTAAAGCTATGTCTGAAATCTTTAATAATTATAAGATTGATGCTGTTTGCCACTTTGCCGCTGAATCACATGTCGACAGATCTATTGCCAAACCGGATGCTTTTATAAAAACAAATATTTTGGGGACATTTAATCTGCTCGAACTTTCCAAAAATAGAGTGGGTCTGTTTCATCATATAAGCACTGATGAAGTTTATGGTTCTCTTGGAGAGGATGGTTTGTTTACCGAGGATATGCCTTACAGACCCAATAGCCCATATTCAGCATCAAAGGCATCTTCGGATCACCTTGTAAGGGCTTACAACAAAACATACCTTTTGCCGGTAACGATTTCCAATTGTTCAAACAATTATGGACAGTATCAATTTCCCGAAAAACTAATTCCTCTTATTATTCTAAATTCCCTTGAAGGAAAGCCACTTCCGGTTTACGGTGATGGCAGAAATATAAGAGACTGGCTGTATGTAGAGGACCATTGCAAAGCTGTCTGGTTAATAATGAAAAATGGAACACGCGGCGAAACATATAATGTCGGCGGCAATTGTGAAATGCGCAATATAGATATTGTCGGGATGGTGTGTGATATTATGGATGAGATAACGCCCTGTCATAATGGTAAATCGTCAAGAGAGCTGATAACCTTTGTAAAAGATCGGCCAGGTCATGATCTAAGATATGCCATTGATTCGGGAAAACTGCAAAGGGAGTTGGGCTGGCATCCTGATGAATCATTTGAATCAGGAATAAGAAAAACCATTAAATGGTATATTGATAATAAAGGCTGGGTAGATAGAGTTAAAAATGTCCATCATTAGAATTGCTATTTTTCATTTAATTCTTTAAGTTATGAAAAACTACTATCTTTCATTTTTTGTTGTGCCCGCCAGGGTATGGGGGCCAAGGGATTGATTTGAGGTCTATAGCATCGAAAGAATTACTACAGTAAAAAAAATGCAGGAATACTCCGACCGAATGCGTTGCCTTGATAAGACAATTGCGTTTGTTCCAACCATGGGATATCTCCATGAAGGACATCTCTCTCTTATAAGACAGGGCAGGAAGATTGGAGATTGTCTTGTAGTGAGTATCTTTGTAAATCCGATTCAATTCGCTCCTGGAGAAGATTTTGAGGATTATCCCAGAGACCTTGAAAAAGATCTTGTGCTTGCCATGAAAAATGGTGTGGATGTAGTTTTTACTCCGTATGATAAGGAACTGTATTCAAATGGATTTCAAACAGATGTAAACCTTAAAAAACTGCCAAATCATCTTTGCGGTATTTCAAGGCCAACTTTTTTTTCAGGAGTTGCAACCGTTGTTGCAAAATTATTTAATATTGTTAAACCTCATTTTGCCATTTTCGGTAAAAAGGATTATCAGCAGCTTGCTATAATAAGGCAGATGGTTAGTGACCTGAATTTCGATATTGAAATAATTGGGTCTGAAACGCTTAGAGAACATGATGGCCTTGCCATGAGTTCAAGAAATATTTATCTGACATCCGAGCAGAGGAATTCAGCACTATGTCTTTACAAATCGTTGCAAAAGGCGCAGGTTCTTCTTAGCAACGGTATAAATGATTCGGAAAAAATTATAAATACTGCTTTGGAAATTATAAAGTCACACACAGATATTGAAATTGATTATATTGCTATCTGCGATCCACAAACACTTATTGATATGAAAAAAATAGACGGGCCAGCGCTAATGGCTCTTGCCGTCAAGGTAGGAAAGACTCGTCTTATAGACAACGCTATTCTTAACCTATAGGAACATTTCCACCTGTGCGGTTAGGATTTACCGTAATCTCCTAACCGCACAGGTGGAAAAAATTTAGCGAATTACTACTATAAGGAGACATTTATGAACAAAGAACAATTCTTTTTTACTTCGGAATCTGTTACCGAAGGGCATCCTGACAAAGTTGCCGACCGTATATCAGATTCCATCCTTGATGCCATTATTGAGAAAGATAAATTTTGCAGAGTTGCATGTGAGACTCTTGTAACAACCGGTCTGGCTTTTATTGCAGGTGAAATTACAACTGAATGCTATGTTGATATTCCTCAGATCGTTCGGGAAACAATTCGTGATATAGGATACCATTCTTCCAAAATGGGATTTGACTGGCAAACATGCTCGGTAATTACCAGCATAGACCATCAATCGCAGGATATCGCTCAGGGTGTAAATAAAGGTGAGGGCATGTTCAAGGATCAGGGCGCAGGAGATCAAGGGCTTATGTTTGGCTTCGCATGTGATGAAACTCCTGAATTAATGCCGATGTCCATAATATATGCTCACAAGCTATGCCGCCGTCTGTCAAAGCTTAGAAAAAACGGTTCTCTTGATTTTCTTCGGCCTGACGGAAAATCACAGGTTACAATCGAATATGAAAACGGAACACCAAAACGGGTTGATGCCGTGGTAATAGCCTCCCAGCACAAACCAGACATCGAATATGAGGAACTGAGAGAAGCTATCATAGAAGAAGTAATAAAAAAGGTTATCCCAAAGGAAATGATGGATGGAGATACCAATTATTATATTAACGCTACAGGCAGGTTTGTAATTGGCGGCCCCATGGGAGACTGCGGTCTTACGGGCAGAAAAATCATTGTTGATACTTATGGCGGTCAGGGTAGCCATGGCGGTGGATGCTTTTCCGGAAAAGATCCTTCCAAAGTTGATCGAAGCGCTTCATACATGGGCAGACATATTGCAAAAAATATTGTTGCCGCCGGTTTATCAAAAAAATGTGAGGTGCAGATAGCATATGCCATAGGCGTAGCAGAGCCGGTTTCTGTTATGGTAGATCTTATGGGCACGGGAGTTGTACCCAAATCCAGAGTTAAAGAAATAATCAAAGAGATTTTTGATTTAAGGCCGGCAGCGATAATTGAATATCTTGATCTTTTGCGGCCGATTTACAAAGCTACCTCGGCATATGGCCACTTTGGTCGGACTGAACCGGAATTTACCTGGGAAAAAACAAATATGAAAGACATTATTAGAGAAAAAGCCGGACTATAACCTACGTATAAAGGAGATAATATAATGGATTATGATATCAAGGATATAAAACTCGCAAAAGATGGTGCGCTTCGCATAGAATGGGCTAATCAGAGCATGCCTGTCCTGAACCGCATAGGAAAAAGGTTTACAAAGGAAAAACCATTAAAAGGCCTGACTCTTGCAGCCTGTCTTCATGTAACGACAGAAACGGCATCTCTTATGAAAACTTTAAAAGCAGGAGGAGCCAGGGTTTTTCTTTGCGCTTCAAACCCTTTAAGTACACAGGATGATGTGGCTGCATCTCTCGTAAAGAATAACAAAATTCCTGTTTTTGCCATAAAGGGTGAGGATAATGAGACATATTACAAACACATTAATTCAGTTCTTGATGCCGATCCTCAGTACACAATGGATGACGGTGCCGACCTTGTTTCTACTATTCACTCGGAAAGGCCGGAGCTTGCGGACCGGATGAAGGGAGGCACTGAAGAAACCACAACCGGAATTATTCGGCTCAGAAGCATGGCTGCAGACGGGGTTTTGAAATATCCCATCATTGCTGTGAACGATGCAAAAACAAAGCATTTTTTTGATAATCGTTATGGAACAGGCCAAAGTACTCTGGATGGAATCATACGCGCAACAAATCGCCTGATTGCAGGGACACATTTTGTTGTTTGCGGCTATGGATGGTGTGGAAAGGGTCTTGCGATGCGGGCAAAAGGGATGGGCGCAAATGTTATTGTAACCGAAGTTGATCCCACTGCCGCTCTTGAAGCTGTAATGGATGGTTTTAGCGTGATGCCGATCAGTAAGGCAATAAAAATCGGCGATATCTTCTGTACCGTTACCGGGAATATAAATGTTATAAGAAAAAGTCACTTCAAGGTTATGAAAAATGGCGCTATTGTTTCAAATTCCGGTCATTTTAATGTTGAGCTTGATCTTGATGGATTAAAAAGCATTACAAAATCCGTAAAAAGAATTAGACCCTTTGTGGATGAATATACTCTCGAAAATGGCGGGATTATAAATGTTCTTGGCGAAGGCAGGCTGATAAATCTTGCGGCTGCCGAAGGGCATCCCTCAAGTGTTATGGATATGAGCTTTGCCAACCAGGCATTAAGCATAGAATATATGGTAAAAAGTAAAAAGTCTTTTGAAAATGATGTATATCCGGTACCTGAAGAGATAGATATGGAAATTGCAAGAGAAAAACTTGAAGACATGGGAGTGGCTATTGATAAGCTAACTGCTGAACAGGAAAAATACCTGGCATCATGGACAATGGGAACTTGAAAAAATCCTCAGATAATAAAGGTATGCCCATGCTTAAAGTAAAAGATATCATGACAGAAAACCTGATTACTGTCTTGCCCGAGACAGAGATCGCTCATGCCACAAAGCTCCTTTTGGAAAAAGACATCAATGGCGTCCCTGTGGTGGATGAAATGGGAAGTCTGGTGGGAATCCTTTGCCAGAGTGACCTGATCGCGCAGCAGAAAAAGCTTCCAATCCCATCCTTTTTTACCATTCTGGATGGGTTTATTCCCTTGACTTCCATAAAGCAGCTCGAAAGGGAGGCACAGAAGATAGCGGCTACCACCGTTGCCCACGCCATGACTCCAAATCCTGTCACCGTTCAGTTAGAAACGAGTATTGAAGAGGTAGCCGCACTCATGGTGGGCAAGAATTTCCACACCCTTCCTGTGGTTGACAAAAAAAGGCTGGCAGGAATCGTGGGAAAAAAGGATGTGTTAAAAACGCTCATACCAAATTAGGGATGTGGACGAATTAACTTCCCCTAAATTTTTTTTGAGGGCAGTCATGGTTTTTTGAGAATTATTCGGTAATAGTGTAAACTTGACAGCAGGAGCGCTCCGCCTATGGTAGTATAAACAATTGCCAGGTAGTGTTTGGGAATAGAAGAATGCCGCAAAATGATTCCAAGTGTAATCATAAAGGCAATGATAAGATAACTTTTCCAGGCCTGAAATGCAAAAATACATCCTTTTTCAGGGAGCAGGCAGATACGGTTAATATTTTTTCGAGCGATTCCGGAAAATCCAAAGCGATATGCTGCCAACGACAAAATAATTCCAAATAGCCCAAACGGGAAAGCAGTCAGCCAATCAACCTCTTTAAGCCAGCAATAAGCCATGCTGCAAAGCGTTATACCTACTGTACTCCACATCAGACCGGCAAGAGCAATAAGCCAGTATCTGGAAGCAGCCGGTTTTATCTTTTTAAAAAACATCAAAATACCTGATTAAGGAACGTGGACGAAATAACTTCCCCAAGTAGGCGCACAGATTTGGGTCGAATTTGCCCAAATCTCAAATATAGGCTCAGATCACAAAAGTTGATGGAATAGCGAGCTATTTCAATATTTTTGGGATTTGAGCCTGGATTTG
>JAJSZO010000132.1 GCA_030262795.1 Deltaproteobacteria bacterium
TTTAATATTGCCTCCCGTATTTTTTTCATGAGATTTGTATAATAGTGAATATTATGAATTGTATTCAAACGATAGGAAAGCAGTTCTTTTGCCATGTACAGGTGACGCAAATAGGCTCTTGAGTAATTACGGCAGGTATAACATGTGCATCCTTCCTTTACAGGATCAGTATCATACCTGAAACGGGAATTGCTGATATTTATTGTGCCGTGTTTTGTGAACATCTGACCATTCCTGGCGTTTCTTGTAGGGATAACACAGTCAAACATATCTGCGCCAAGAGAAACAAGCTCTACGAGATCTTCAGGCATTCCCGTTCCCATTACATATTTTGGTTTTGTATCCGGCATGATAAAGAGTGTGAATTCTGCAATATCAAACATTATATCTTTAGGTTCTCCGACACTTAATCCGCCCACTGCGTAGCCGTTGAAACCTATTTCTACCATCTCATCAGTAGAAATTTTGCGAAGATCCTTGAACGTTCCTCCTTGAATTATTCCGAACAGTAAATTGGGGTCGCCCTTGTTTTTATTCCAGACTTTTTTGCATCTTTTTGCCCATGCTGAAGTTAGTTCTACTGAAATTTTTGCTTCATTTTTGCTTGATGGATAGGCAATACAGTTGTCCAAACACATCATTATATCCGAGTTGATACAGATCTGAATTTCAACAGCCTTTTCAGGAGTCAGCAAATGCTTTGATCCATCAATGTGGGACTGAAAAGTAACGCCCTCCTCATTTATTTTTGCAAGCTTTGCAAGCGAGAATATCTGAAATCCGCCACTGTCGGTCAAAATCGGTCCGTGCCAGTTTGCAAATTTGTGAAGGCCGGAAAACAGTTTTATCACTTTACATCCAGGCCTTAAATACAGATGATATGTATTGCCAAGGATTATTTGAGCTCCGGCTTCCAAAAGTTCTTCAGGGGACAATGATTTTACTGTCGCAAGTGTTCCAACCGGCATAAATACGGGAGTTTCAACAATACCATGACGAGTATTAAGTAATCCTGCTCTTGCCCTTGTTTTTTTGCATTGCGCAACTACATTGAAATCGGTCATATGAATATAAAGGTTCAGGGTTCAGGGTTCAAGGTTCAGGGTTCAGGGTTAATCGTTTTACGATTTTTTGGTCAGTTGATTCCATTGGGTAAACATCATGTATAAATATTCGGCCAATCTCTGATCTCTGACCCCTGATCCCCGATCCCTGCTATCCAATAAACATTGCATCACCATAGCTGTAAAATCTGTACCTTTTTTTAATTGCTACTTTGTAAGCATCAAGAATATTTTTGCGGCCTGCAAAAGCTGATACAAGCATTAGAAGTGTTGACTTCGGCAGGTGAAAATTTGTAATCATTGCATCTATAACTTTAAACTTGTAACCGGGATATATGAATAGATCGCAGTTTCCGCTTTTGTTTACAATATTGCCATTAGTATCAGATAGATATTCCAATGAGCGAACGCAAGTTGTTCCTACGGCTATGATCCGACTTCCATTTGCTTTTGCGTTGTTTATAATTTCTGCGCTTTTTTCAGGGATTGTACACCATTCGGCATGGATTGCGTGATCCCTTATATCTAAAACTCTTACAGGCAAAAAAGTACCATATCCCACGTGCAGGGTAATTTCAACTATCTTGACACCTTTTGATTCTATTTTTTCAATGAGTTTTTCCGTAAAATGAAATCCTGCCGTAGGCGCTGCAATAGCGCCTTTTTGAGAGGCGTAAACTGTTTGATAGGACTGTTTGTCATCGCAGGTGATATCATCTTGATCCCGCCTTATGTAAGGCGGAAGGGGAATTTTACCAATCCGGTAAAGCAATTCTTCAAAATCACTTTTGCAGGTAAATTTTACAGAATAAATTTCATTGCGAGAGTTTATTACTTCAGCCTTCAATCCCTGATCAAAAAAAATAGTTGAGCCCTGCCTTGTGCGTTTTGAACTTTTTATCAGGCACTCATATATAAAAGTATTGTCATCTTTTCTTTTGTTAACGCCTTTTGCGTAGTCAAGAATAAGTATTTCCGCTTTTCCGCCAGTGTCTTTTTTCCCGATTAGTCTTCCAGGAACGACTTCAGTGTTGTTAACAATTAGTATGTCGGACGGTAAAAAGAACTCACAAATCTCATAGAATTTATGATGAGATAGTCCGCCTGTTTTTCGATGCAAAAATATGAGTTTTGAGTGCTCCCTCTTTTCAATCGGTTTTTGAGCTATAAGTTCATTTGGAAGGTCGTAGTTATAATCAGTTATTGAAAACACGATTTCTAACTTTTCCCCAAATAAACTATAAACAGTCCTATTAACATAATTATAAAACCGAATTTTCGTAATGCTTCGTCCGGCATCTCAAAAATTTTTTGTAACCAGGATTTCATTCTTTCAGGAAAAGCAAAGTATGGCAGCCCCTCAACAATCATCAGCATACCAAGTAAACATAAGAAAAATTCCATATTTATCCCTTCAAAAGTCTTAAACCCATTTTCAGCAAAAGACCAGACCCAAATCTATAGTCAATCCTTTTAAGAGTTCAACTTCTATCTTATCTTCTTCGGAATAGGTTTCCGGTTTTCCGTATAAACCGTTTTCCATTATTTTGTATATCGTTACAATCTTATATATCGGATGCACAATCCAATATTCCTTTACACCATTTTTTTCATACAAGTTCATTTTTTTAATATTATCTATAGAAGCGCTTGCGGGTGAAACGATTTCAATAATTAGATCAGGCGCCCCCTTACACCCTTTTTTATCTAATTTTGATGAATCGCAAACCACAACCATGTCAGGTTGAACCACATTTTCGGTATCTTCATCTTTTTCATTCGGTTCAGGCAATCTCACATCAAGAGGAGCAGAAAAGACTTCGCAAGGCTTATCAGACAAAAAATTGGCAAATTGCCTCCCCAATTCCATAGAAACTCTTTGATGATTCACAGAAGGGGCGGGAGCCATGTTATATGCCACTCCTTTTATCAATTCCCACCTTTCGTTGTCATTCCATGTTAAATAATCTTTATAGGTGAATATTCTATCCGGTTCATTTTGTAGTAAAGGCATAATTTTTTCTTCCTTTTATTGCCAGCCTGCTCAATAATTATATACCATCTGCTGACGTGGCAGTCAACTTTATCAAATTGAAAGCGATAGTTATCCCCATTGCTTAACAAGATCGTGTTCAATCTTAAGATGGTCAAGAACCCTTGCAATTACGGAATCTACAAGGTCGGAGATATTTTTCGGGTTGGAATAAAATGAGGGTGAGGGAGGCATGATAGTAGCGCCGGCCTTAGCGGCTACGTACATGTTTTTCAAATGAATAATACTTAAAGGGGTCTCTCTTGGCAGCAGGATCAACGGACGCTTTTCCTTCATATTGACATCAGCAGCTCTGTGAATAAGGTTGTCTGCCATGCCGGATGCAATTGCTCCAAGTGTTTTCATTGAGCATGGGATAATAACCATGCCGTCATTCCTGAACGATCCGCTCGCTGGAGGAGCAAAAAAATCATCCTGATCATATGTATATAAATAAGCATTTTTATTAAATGTAATACCATTATTCTTTAAAAAAGATGAAAAGGATTCACCTCTGTAACCGGTTTCATGCTCAAGTACTTTGTAGCCGACCGTTGATATTACAAGATATATCTTTACCGGATTTTTCAAAAGAGCCGTAAGAAGCCTGATTCCGTATATAGACCCCGAAGCCCCGCATATGGCCACTACAATTTTTTTGCTCACATCCACCTCCTGACCAACTCGTCTGCAAGGACACCGAGAAATAAAGTTATGGAAATTAAACTGTTCACATGAAAAAAGGCAAAATTAACATTGCTGAGATCATCCGGTTTAACCAGCTGGTGCTCAACAATTAATAAAAGCCCGATTATAATTACTGCGCAAAAATAGAGCAGGTTCATATCAAAAACAATATAGAGCAGAAAGAAAAAACAAAAAGAAGTAAGGTGTATAATAGAAGCTATAATAAGCGCTTTTTTTATGCCGAAATGAGCAGGTATGGAAAAAAGCCCTTCATTTTTGTCAAATTTAATGTCCTGACAAGCATAAAGAATATCAAAGCCGGCAATATAGGTCATAAGGGCAATTGAAAGAATAAGAACGGGCCACGAAAAGGTTTTGGCAATGGCCAACCATGCTCCTGCAGGGGCAAGAGATATGACAACGCCCAGATAAATATGGGAAAGCCATGTAAATCTTTTTGCATAGGAATAGGAGAAAAGTAAAACAAGCAGAGGGAAGGAAAGATAAAAGCAGGGTTTTCCGAGCATTGCTGAAGAAAATATAAAGAGACCTGAAAAGAAAATTACAAATAATATTGCTGAAAATAAAGAAAGCCTTCCTGATGGTATTTCGCGATCAAATGTACGTGGATTCTTTGCGTCTAAGCTTGCATCCGCTATCCTGTTAAAGCCCATGGCAGAGGAGCGTGCTCCAATCATGGCAAGCAAAACCCAGAAAATATCCGATAGAATTATTGGATGCTGGCGCTGGGCAAGTATCACTGCCGAAAAAGCAAAGGGAAGAGCAAATACAGTATGGCTGAACTTTATCATCTTTCCGTATGCCAGAATTCGTTCCAGCATTAGCTACAACCCCACCCCGTCGATATGTGCCCCACAATGTGTACACTTGCCGTTTTCTATAAGGTTCTTAGTTACATGAAAACCTTGCCTGTCAATAAGGAGATTGTTGCATTTATAGCAGAACGTGTTCTCACTGTTTTCACTTGGCACATTACCTGTATAAACATATTTCAAGCCTGTTTTAATACCAATTTCACGGGCCATAATAAGTGTCTCAAGAGGTGTGGGTGGCCGATCAAGAAGTTTATACGTTGGATAGAACCCGCTTATATGCCATGGTGTCTCCGGGCCAAGAGACTCTACAAGGAATTCAGCCAGCATTTCAAGCTCATGCCTGTCATCATTAAGCCCCGGAATAAGAAGAGTTGTTACTTCAATAAAAATACCAAGCGACTTCATATGTATCAAAGTTTCTTTTACATGCTCTATCTTAGCTTTGCAAATTTCTTTATAAAATTTTTTATTAAAAGCCTTTAAATCAACATTTGCCGCATCAAGATAAGGACTTATCATTTCAATGGCCTCGGAAGTCATGTATCCATTTGTTACAAATACGTTCAGGATTCCTTTCTCATGTGCAATCTTAGCGGTATCATGTGCAAATTCAAAATATACGGTGGGTTCAGTATAGGTGTAAGCAATGCTTTTGCAGTTTCCTTTTATAGCAGCGTCCACGATATCTTCAGGTGTAAAAAAATCACCCATTATCATTCCCTTATGATCGGAAGGCATCTGGGCGATGTCTGCATTCTGGCAAAACAGGCATTTAAAGTTGCAGCCCACTGTCGCTACAGAATAGGATAGACTCCCCGGAAAAATATGAAACAAAGGCTT
Source organism: Deltaproteobacteria bacterium (assembly GCA_030262795.1). Taxonomy (GTDB): domain Bacteria; phylum Desulfobacterota; class Desulfobacteria; order Desulfobacterales; family ETH-SRB1; genus B13-G4. The sequence continues at coordinate 5,460 of JAJSZO010000132.1, forward strand.
TTTTTCAATTGGGTCTATATTTCTTGCAATAAGCTTTCCATAAACCAGGGTCTTCAGAATTCCTTCCTGATTTTCCCGCACACCGCATATTCCGCGCCTGCCATTTTTTATTACACAGCGATGGTTGCAAAGATTGCATCTTACTTTTTTTTCATTAAGCGATTCGTAAAGATATGCTTCCATTTTAACCCGCCAATGCATTGCTTGTTTGTTTAATTGAAAGCGGTCTGGTTCTATAGCGTGGAACAGGAGCAAACACAATGCCTGCGAAGGCCCCGAACGGGCATCTTTGAACCAGTTTCAAACGTTCTATACCTGTAGTTATTTTCCCTGATGCTGATAAAAACTGACAGACAGTTCTCCATGATACAGAAACATCTCCCAAAATGGCACGGATGATTTTCTTTAATTCCCAGACACTGAAAAACTGCGCCCGGTTGTAAATGCTTTTGGTAAAAATCCCTTTCAGCCTCAGTTGTATACCTTTAAGAGCATACCTGTTAAGAACACCTATGAAAATCCTGTCTTTTGCAACCCTGCAGGCCTCTTCAATTGCCTTTTTGGGATCTTCAACAAATTCCAGCGTTGTTATAAAGCAGGCATAGTTAAATGAATTATCATCAAAAGGAAGATCTTCAGCAAATCCGCGATGTAGATCCACGTGATGTCCAACTTTTTCAAAAGCAATATCAAGCATATACTGAGATGGATCAATGCCTGTAATTTGTAGCTTTCTGTCTAAAAAAGGAACAAGATTTGCACCGGTACCACACCCGATATCTAAAAGAGAACCCCCATCCATCGGCTTCAGCATATCTAACATAAGCCGAAATTCAAGGTCAGCGGCAAATCTGTTTTGTGATTTATCATACCACTGATCGTAATTTACAGCATCCTTAAAATCAAATACATAACCCATGATTAATAATTTATTTAAAAAAAGTAATTTTATCAAGGAAAAAACTGGGGTGATGCAAACTAAAACTAAACGGTTTGAAATATTAATCCCATTTTTGTTACGTTAAACTCATTAGATGAAGAATTTTTAATTTTGAATGAAGAAATTCTTCAATTTTATTATAAAACCTGAATCCGTGGCACGAATTTTGATTTACAAGTAATAACAAGTAAATACACTCAATCCTGAATCTTCCACATAGGCCATTTTTCTAGGCTATGTTCGCGTTAAGTGTGGAATTTCTAAAAAGTCTCTGTTTTTTCAATAGGTTATCAATACAGTAAACTATTGCTCAAAGTGATACATATCAGCTATTCAAAAAATTTGATTATTTTTTTCCACACTTAACGCGAACATAGCCTTTTTCTAATCATAACCTATTTAAAATAAAGTAGATTACAATTTTATTTGTGTAGTGACAATTGTTTTTCTATTTTTTCTAATTCAAAGATTTTCCAAAGCTTTTCTTGAACAGCACTTCTTTCAGTAATTTTACGTTCTGCATCTGTAGGGCTATAAACCATTATAACTTCCTGAATATCTGTTAATTCATCTTTCAGGACAGTCGTACTCATTTTATATCCTCCCTGTTCTGTCATCCATTGCATGACTCTTATTAAAATCATCGAAACGACGCAACAAAAAGCAAAAGCTCGAATTTTAGAATCTG
>JAJSZO010000133.1 GCA_030262795.1 Deltaproteobacteria bacterium
CGCTAGTTTATGTAATCAGGAGCATTTGTCCCGCCTGCCAGGGCTTTTTGCTTAAGGTAAGCGGCTGATTTGATTATCATATCCCGCCCACCGCCCTTTTAAATAAGGAATCAAAGGTATTCTCTTTAAATTTTATGGTAAATCGTAATTTTTAAATTCTTTCAAAACTAAATTTATTTTAAAATAAGATAGTTACGTTGCAAACAATTTAGCTTTTCCAAAAGTTACCATAAAATTTAAAGAGGATACTAAAAATTTTAGTTTTTCAGTGAACAGTGTGGTGAGGTATATCCATTACTCCTCAAAACATTGGACTGTCGAGCTCTTGATTACGCAAGTGTTCAAAGAATTTCATTATTGTCGCAGCCGCCGGAAATGAACCGACAGGAAAACCATTTTATCCTGCTGCCTATTTATCTGCCGGAACCTCCATTTCCACTGCATTTGCAGCAAACATCATTGCTGATTATCTATCGCTGAATCCCGAGGCAACAAAAAGGGAAGACTTTAATGCTCTGGTAGAAAATGGAGCGAGGATTGACCCTTAGGGCAGATTCCTTCGGTCGTACATCCCTTCGCAATGACAGGAAGCTGTAATTCAGGGACTTTTCGTTCAGGCAGTAAATAGAAATTGACTATTGAGAATGATAACTGATAAAATTAGAAAATTTATTCAGTTTCACAGTTCAAGGTTAAAAGCCGACTAATCCTAAAACATGAAACATAAACTTAACAACCTGAATAGTTACGTATTTCGAGCCTATAATTTCAGAACATTACGGGTTATTTTTCTGTTTTTGGCAGTGGCCGGCATTGCCGTCCCGATATTTATTTATTACCGCCATAGCGCTTCAGCGCCAGCAGATAACAACAAAAACATTTCACACTATCAACAACCCTATCGACCCCGACATGCAATTCGGGGATTTAGCTTTGACAGCAGTCATGACGGAAGAAGGCTAATTTCGATCAAGGCAGACAGGTTCAGCATTAAAAAGAAGAAACTTGGTTTTCTAAGCTTTGGTCTGATAAATGAAGTTATAATCGACAACGCTATTATTCATATCTATGGGAGGAGCGAACTGCCTGAAAAGAGGTCGGATGAAAAAAGAACTAATAGATCGACGACAGATATCCAATCTCAGCGACATTTGACATTTAAGGGTATATTTTCAAAAAATGCTCTGCCGTCGTTTCAGGCAAAGAAAATTTCATCCATTGTGATGAAGCCGGTTTGTGTGGAGCTTCATGATGAAAAATCAGTTGTTACACAAATCTCGGCAGCTTCAGCGGTTGTTCGTTTAAAAAAACGCTATATTCTTTTCAAAGGGAACGTGAGGGTGGTGTCTGAATCCAGGGTTCTAACTACAAGCCGGCTAAAACTGTTTCCTGAAAAAGCAGTTATACTATGCGATCAACACTTTATTTTAAAGACATCTGAAAAAGACTTGGAGGGCAACCGGCTGACGTCTGATATATTTCTTAAGTAGCTATATTCACCATCTGCCTCCCTCTTTGTAAAGGAGGATTAAGAGGGATTTAGAAAGGAGAGCGACCGATGAAGAAAAAAACATGTAAATTTTCAACCATTATTTGTTTATCATTGTTCCTTTTGTGTTTAACAATTTCAGCTCATGCTTCTGACACATCGCAGGCCCTTGTTGCTGAGGGTCGTGTCCTTCTCTTTAATAATGGCAATCCCACCTATTCCGGCATACTTTTGGCTAACGCAAAATTTGAGGGGGCAGTTACAGCAGATTCTTCAGATCAGGAAGCCAACTTGTTCTATGCGGTCACGCGTATACTGGCATTTGGATTGGAACAGGGCAGCGGAACAGGCTTGGAAACATTGAGGGATTTGTTTGAGGCATTTGGAATAAGCCGAAACGATGTTGAGCTGGTTGAAGTAGATGCTCCATTCAACGAGCCGCCTGAAATATATGATCATTATGACCCGCCTGAGATAATACCCGGCGGTGAAGATGTGCGGGCATTTTTAGCAGGTCCGTTTTTGACGTTGCTGGATGCTGCCATTGCCAATCTCAATGTGATTACAAATACCTTCAATATTAGTCTGCTCTCTTCTGAAACAGACGATGACTATAATCTTGAGGTCGACTACGGCGATGTTTTGCTCTTTAGATCAGCCCTTTATACGCTAAAATCTGCTATCCTGATTGTAACGGCGTATGATCTGAATATTGATCTCCGTGAGTTGGCAGTCCTTGGAAATGCGGGTGTTCTTCAGATACAGCGGGATATTCCGGACAAATACCAGGACGTGTTGAAATTACGCGGCACAAACGGTGCAAATGGCGCTGCCTCCCTTATAAATGCAAAATCAGCTCTCCTTGCTGGAATTAATGCTTATGAGACCGCTTTTATCTTTATTACAACTGAATCTGACCCGCAGGAAAACGACCTTTTCTATTTTGAGTCAGATGAAGATCAAAGGGAAGCGGAGTTTTTTTTAACGCAGCTCACAGAGATAGAAAACTCTTTAAACGAAAATCGTCCTGCCGAATTTACTACAATTGAAGAAAGGTGGATATTTACCGATACCACCACCAATGATCAACTTGAGATAGAGATAGAAAAAGATGCGAATGAAAAATTTGTAATTGGTGATTATTGGGGACAAAACGGGTGTGATTTTATAAGCTGTAACGGCTGGGTGGAAGTTTTTTCTGTTTCCGGGACTTCCGTTACAATTGAAATGGCTTATGACGGCATGTATTCGGGTTCCGCAACATTCACAGGCACAATCACTGACGGTACATCCATATCAGGAACATTTACAGAGTATGATGATTTTGGTGCTGTTAAAGGCAGCGGTTTCTTCACAGCTACGCGCCAGAGCCGGGAATCAGAGACTGAAACAATCAATTTCAACCTTATTTTCGGAAATACAAACAAATCCCCTCTTGATATCAGAGCAATTCTACCGGAGTTTGATCAAAATAGCGAACCTGTTCCAGCCAGCTTTGGCGAACCCATATTAAATGGTATATTGCCCGATATTGCGACCAACGATGCTTTGACAAGAAAGATGGACCTGCAGCCATCCGGTGAATTTCTCATTCCCAATGCTAATATTAATGTGCAGGATGGGAATATCAACGACTGGGTTGCCATTACCCCTGTCTTTGTTGATATCACCGAAGAAGATGAATACGAGTTCCCCGGGGACGATATCACTGCACTTTACCTGGCTAAAGATACCGAAAACCTTTATGTTCGGATGAGATTGACGGAAAATCCCAACACTTTATCGCCGGATGCCAATGGAGGCAGTATGCACTACTTTGTCCAGTTAGCCAGGTCCGGATCGGCATCTGCATGGAGTGACAGGTATTTTGGCGTGAAGTATGATTCTGGCAATTGGAGAGTTATGGTTCATAAAAACGCAGGATATGAGGTTTTGGGAGACCATCCGACCGGATTTGCCCAGGCAGTCGGAAATGAGCTTGAATGGAAGGTTCCCTTAAATGAACTGGAACTTCCCTTCACAGGATGCTACTTGAATACATGGAGCCACTGGACACCAGGCAGCTACGATTGCTCCGACGACAATGATACCAGACTTCGAGTTGGACCGTTATCCTCAATCTCTGGCACTATTGAGCGTCCGGCAGGTGTAGGAAATATCTTCATTTACGCATGCGATGCATCAACCGGTAGAAGGGTTGGAAAAATCCACATAACTTCTCCGGGAACTTACACCATCGAAAGCCTCCCCGTAGGAGCGAATGTTTATATCTTCGCCATCTGGGATGCGGATAACAACGGAATCAAGACATTCGGAGATTATTTCGGCACAACCGGCCCGATTGTGGTGGCAATCGGAGGCACAACCGGTGCGGATTTTGCAATCAATACCTGGATCAATGATTCCTTCATCATGACGAAACCCGGTCTATACAGGCTGTTTGGGAGTGACACCTATAACATTCCAGACCCACAGCATTACTATGGTCCGTGGGACCCGAATGAGGTTGACTGGGGGAGCGGCTGGACGTTTATCGGAGAATCAAATAAGACAGAGACATTTAATACCGGTCAGTATTACAAAAACATTCTGATTATCTGGGACAAAGAGCCGATGTTTAATTTTGACGCTTTTGAAGATCTGACGGCAGAGACAGCTTTTGCAACCAATGCGGATGGAACGTCATGCGAATACAACTGGATAAGTTCCGGTCTCAAAAATTTCAATGCATATGATTGGTCTGAGCCTTGCTACTTCAAAGGACATCCGGATGGATTATATGCCCGCACCGAAGATTGGTACGGCTTTTCTCTGCTCACCATGCCGGATGACAGTATTGGTAATGTGGCAAGGCAGCTCAAGATAACGCTTGTATCAAATCTTTTGGGTGATCTGAATGGAGACAATGATGTGGGCCTTGCAGATGCGATCCTGGCATTACGTGTGGTCTCTAACTTTTCAAATGCTATAGAATTAAATTTTAACAGTGATGTCAATGGCAACGGCAGGATAGGTTTAGAAGAGGCGATTTATGCTTTGCAGCATGCGGCAGGGCTCCGAACTTGCGTAACAAAAGATATCGAAGACTATGTTCATATTGAAGGACACGTTTATAAAGCCGGTACCACCATTCCTGTTCAAGGAGCCGTAGTTTCAACATCTTTAGACTTACAAACAGCGGTGACAGATGCAAACGGTCATTTTTTTCTTCAGACCAACACCCTAACCGGATATTCAAGCACACCCTATACTATCACAATTTTAGCATCCGGGTATCTAACTTACAGTGAAACTCATACATGGGGTGATCATCCCATCAATCAGGTATTCTATGTTAACTATTGAAAAATATAATGCGGAACGTCACAAACGTTCCGCATTACCGATCATTTAAACAAAAAAGGTGACGGTCATGCCTTGGGCTCGTAATGGCAAAGAAATTGTTGTATGGGGTATATGGGTAAAAAAGGGTGGGTAAATTTCATTTCTCAGGAGAAAAGATGCGCTATTTCAATACATCAGGTCAGTGTAATCCAAAAGAACATTATACGGTAATGCGAAAAGAAAATGAGAATCATTCTGCAGAAAAAAAATGCTCAAGGTGGGCGATTCGCCCCCTTGTTCCTGAAGAGGTATATACGAACAGAAAGGAGCATATCGACTATCTATATAATGCGGCGATTAAAGCTATAACCCGCAGAACCATGTCAACAGTCCTTCTTGGCAAGCGGCGCATGGGAAAAACCGAAATATTCAAGCGGGTGGTAAATCGGCTCTTTTTTGAGCAGGAGAACTATCATGACCTGAATCAATCTGTTGTACCGGATATATTACAGCTTCAGGGATACAGTAGCTGATCGGTGGGATTTTTCCGTAAAATATGTGGAGAATTTTCTCAGATGGTATGTTGCCTTCCGTTTGAGGGATCCTCGTGTTCTATCTGACAGGTTTGTCAGCCAAAACGATCTTCCTGAAATGATCGGCTCGCGTATTGATCTGCCGAAAGGAGCCGGAGGAACAATTAAACTTATGAGTTCTCTGGTAGCCAAAAGAGTTACCATGCCCGAGGAAGAGGCTTTAATGCTACCGCGTGGGGTTTCTGACTGGGATGACAGCACGGTCATCATGTTTCTCGACGAGTTTCAAAACACACGCCTTCCACAGTATAATTTTGACATAGCAGGACTAATGCAGGAAGCGGTTGAATCCCCTACATGCCCGCACTTTGTGACAGGCTCTGCCATGAAGTATCCTTGCACGAGAGATACTAGGGCGTGGATCCCTATTTGGACGGTTTGACAGTGAGCCGATTGAGAATATGACAGAGTATTACGGTGCTGAATTGGCGCATAACGCAGGTCGTTATTATGGCGCTGAATTTACAGAAGAGATAAAACCTGTGATTGCAAGCCGATGCGGGGGCAATCCGTTCTATATTACAGCCGTAGCGCGTCAGGCAGCAAAGCAGCAAAAGCCCATTGTCAGCGAAGAGAGTCTTAACGAGGTACTTGCAGTGGATCTTTCCTCCGGCTTTATATGGGGAGAGCTAAATGATCAGGTAACGCGGTGGATTGAGCGGATCAACCAATATGGTATTACCAAATGGGTACTCTATCTGTCTGCTTTAGAAGAGGGGGACAGGCTTGATCTTGAGCGAATTCAGCGGGAATTGGCAGAACGTGAGGGAACGGATGTTGCTCTTGAGACCATCCGTGATGTCTTGATAAAACTGTCTCGCGGCGACCTCCTTGAATACATGGAGCTTGGCGGATGGTTTAGAAAAGTTGAAGACCCGATCCTGTTGGAGTTTCTGAGGATCTGGGGAAGAATTGAAGTAGAGGGAAAGAATCAAGCTGTTGTCAGGTCTAAGACAGTCAAACAATACCAGACGCTTAAACGAAGAATTAATGATCATGTCGGGTATCTCGCAGAAGTATACATGTCTCAGGTATTATGGAATGCTCAGAGGAAAAAGCTGCCAGGGAAATTATTTCACACAAAGGAAAATATTCAGTTGCCATGGCAATTTTTCTATATTTGACACCGTGTCAGGCTTGGCGCTGGAGCTGATAAGGAGATTGATTTATATGCCGCGGCCGGATCCGAGGTATGGATAGGCGAAAGCAAATGGTGGCGCGACCGTAAGGTCGGACGAGGTGAGATTGAAACATTTTTGCATAAAGCGGATCTTGTGAGCGAGGCAGAAGGGGAGGGTCTTCAGGTACTCAGAATATGGTTTTTTGCTAATGACGGTTTTACAGAAGAGGCAGAGACCTTGATGCGCGAAAAAGGGATGCTCTGGTCTGTTCGGAATGACCTGAATGAGTTGCTCAACGAGGTGGGACTCCGTCGGTTACCGGATCTGGCGAAAGAATATGATGTGAACGGCAAGATTAGGCTTGGAGAAAGCTTCACGAGTTTAGGGGTTTTCTCATTCCCATGCTCCAGCGTAGGAATGCATACTATGCACAACATCAAACCGTAGCGAACGGCCTCTGTGCCGTTCGAGTATATGCGGATAGGATTTAGGAATTATAAAGATGAACAAAAAAAATAAAATAACAGCAAAAGGAAAAAAGCGTTTACCCATAGGCA
>JAJSZO010000134.1 GCA_030262795.1 Deltaproteobacteria bacterium
TCGCGAAATCAGATAAAATTATAATACCGAAAAAATGTCCTTCATGCGGGACAGAACTCGAATGGAATAATGATTTTCTAAAATGTAATAATAGTTCATGCAAAGCTCAAATAGAACAAAGCATCAGCCACTGGTTTAAAACTCTTGGTAATGCTGACTGGTTTGGAATAAAAACAATCCAAAAGCTTGTTGAAAATAATTATGATTGCCTTGAAAAAATTTACTCTATGAGTGAAGATGATTTTAAAAGTATAGGTTTTGGTCCCGTTCAATCAAAAAATCTTAAAGAAGCCATTAATATAAGTAAGAACAAACCGGTTGAAGATTGGCGGTTTCTGGCGGCATTTGGAATATCTAATCTCGGGAAAGGCGACAGCAGGAAACTGCTTTCTCATATGAAGATTGAAGAGCTTATAAATGCAAAAGCAGAAAATATTAAAAAAATACCTAATTTCGGACCAATTACAAGTAGCGCAGTCGAAGAAAGCATAAAAATAATTAAACCTGCAATAAATCACATGCTGTCAATTGGTTTTAATCTTGAAAGAACACTTCTTACAAAAGAACAAACGAATATAGATAGCGCAATTGTCGGAAAACATGTTGTATTTACCGGAAAAATGAATTACGAAAGCAGAGAAAAAATACAGGAAGAAGCAAGAAGGCTTGGCGCAATAGTTCAAACCTCAATAAGCAGCAAAACTGATTATCTAATCTGTGGGAAAAAGACAGGCGCAAGCAAAATTGAAAAAGCAAAAAAAATGAATATACAAATTATATCAGAAGAAAAATATAATAAATTGATTAATAAAAGAGATTAGGAACGTGGACGAATTAACTTGGTAGAATTTGCTGTAGTTGGCAATTAAATAGTGCCTGAACGAAAACTGCTAATTTTCCCAATTTCTGCGTCAGGCGCAAATTTTAATCCTCAAAATACCCTATGTATTCCTGCGGTTAAAATTTGCGCCTTCCTTGAACTTGAAAAAATTTTCTAGTTTTCGTTCGGGCACTAAATAATACACTATTTTTAATAGCGAATGATAAGACTTATTACGCTTTATGCATGTAAAAAGGAAATAAACTATGACTTTGACTAAAGCTAATGTTGTTGAAACAATTTGTGTTGAAAACGAATTTTCAAAAAACCAATCTATTGAAACGTTTGAAATTCTGCTGGAAGTCATTAAACAAACCCTTGAATCAGGGGAGCATATTTTGATTAGCGGGTTTGGCAAATTCTGCGTAAAGCATAAAAAGGAACGAAAGGGCAGAAACCCTGCAACCGGAGAAGATATGATGCTTACGCCGAGAAAGGTTGTAATTTTCAGATGTTCCAGCCAATTAAAGGATAAAATTAACGCAAAATAATGTTAGGAGCGTGGACAAAATAACTTGATAGTATAGAATTTCCACTCGTTCTCCGGCTCTGCCTCATATATAACTGGCTGAAAACTTATCAGTTAAAAGCTCGCCCGATAGGACGCTAATTTGTGGAAATTATTTCGTCCACGTTCCTGAGGTAATAAATCTTGTAAAACTGTTGATATGCAAATTAAATTAGAAGAAATCAAAACAGGTGATAAGTATCCTGGCTGGGAAAAGCCTTTTGAAGGCTCGTTAATGGGCATAATAGACGGCGAAATTCAACTTCTGGTTTCATTACCTTATCCGAGAGAAATAGATATTAAAGATTTCAAGAATTTGACAGCATATGGAATTTATAATGAAAAATATCCGCTTGTAATCTGGCGATTCGGCAAAAACTTTTTGCTCCCGACTCCTTACAATCCTGAGTTTGAAAAGCAGTTCAGGCCAAATGATGTGGAAAAATTCATTTGTCAAAAAAACAAAATGATGACCAGAATCCTGATTGATCAAAATGGAATTATCAGGGTAATAGGTCTATCTGAACTTAAAAGCAGTTTTATTGAAGACCTGCAAAAAGTATGGGGTGATTCAAAAACAGGCTGGGACAGATACAATTCATGGTTAAGCCAAATCTTCCGCAAAAATACTTATAGCTTATGGGAAAAAGTTAAAAAATACAACTACTGATAAGGAACATTAAAATCCCAAATCCCAACGCACTGCAATTTGTTTAGGGTTCGCTCAAAAATTACAAGACAAATAATCATAAGTTTCTTCAACATGAGGAACGTGGAGGAATTATAATGAAGTGTCCGGGACAGGACATAAGGTACTGGAAGCCGGAGGCCATTTTTGAAGTCAAGTGCCCCAAATGCGGTCACGAAGTAGAATTTTTCAAGGATGACCCTGCTCGCAAATGCGACAACTGCGGTCACAGGTTTATCAACCCTGACATAAATTTTGGCTGCGCCTCATACTGCGAATATGCTGAGCAGTGTATAGGCAATCTTCCTCCGGAACTTTTAGCCAAGCGGGAAGATCTGTTAAAGGACCTGGTGGCTTTAGAAATGAAGAAATATTTCAAGCAGGATTTCAAAAGAATCGGTCATGCAACAAAGGTGGCCCGCTATGCAGAGCGGATTGGCAAAAGCGAAGTCGGAAACCTCGCAGTTATTTTATCTGCCGCATATCTTCACGATATCGGTATTCATGAAGCAGAACGGAAACACCGGAACACAGTGGCGAAATACCAGGAACAGGAAGGCCCTCCCATAGCAAAAGACATTTTGATTAAACTGGGGGCAAACGAGAAACTGATAGAAGAAGTTTGCGATATAGTCGGGCACCACCATCATCCAGGGCCGGAAGAGACAATAAATTTCAAGGCGGTTTATGATGCAGATTTGATCACAAACCTTGAGGAAAAGTATGATGAAAAGCCTATAGATTCTGAAAGACTGAACAGCATTATAGAAAAATCATTTTTAACAAAGAGCGGGCAGGAGGAAGCAAGAAAAGTATTAGGAACGTGAACGAATAGGAAAAATTAAGATGACCAGGTTTAAAATAGATACCACTTTCATAAACAGAGAAAGAGAGATGGCCGAGTTGCGAAACTACCTCGAAGGCCGGCCAAACTCTATCCTCTTTTTGTACGGCCCCAAGTCGTCCGGCAAAACTACCCTGATGTATCGACTGTTTGAGGAGATGGAGGCCGAAAAAGGGTATGAGATCAACTTCCTCAATCTGCGTAAGATTTTATTGACATCATATGATGATTTTATTGATGCCTTTTTTAAATCAAGCAGCGCTGAAAATGGCCTAAAGACCGGTACCCGGAGGCAGTACAGCCTCTTCGGCCTGTTCAAGCTTGACGCTTTTACCGAGAAAATGCTCAAGAAACGTCAGGAAGACCCCTTTTTAATCATGGAGCGGGAATTTCAGCGTCTAATCAAAAAGGGTATCCAGCCAGTGGTCATTATTGATGAATTCCATAAACTTGATGGCCTCTATCTGCCGGACAAGCAGAAAAGGCTTATGGTGGAATTAATGAATTTCTTCGTGGCCATGACCAAAGAAAGTCACCTCTGCCATGTAATCATCGCCTCGTCAGATGCCTTTTTCATCGAACAGGTCTATGTGGACAGCAAGCTCCGCAAAACAAGTGAGTTCATGAAACTGGATTATCTTGAAAAAAAGGATGCCTTTGTCTGGCTTCAGGATATAAAAAAATACAATCAGGTTCAGGAGTATACTCTTGATGAGAAGCAGATAAAGATAATATGGAAAACAGTAGGCGGCAGTGCCTGGGAAATTTACTATATTCTGGGAAAACTGTTTCAGTATTCTCTAACTGCCATTGTGTCAAAAATCAAGCGGGAAAAGGTGGCTATGATCGCTGACTGGACTTTTGATAATGAAGCCCGTAATTGTCTTCTGCGTCACTTTAGAAAACAACCGATCCGTAAGCTCACAGAGCTTGCAGGGACCGGCAAGGCTATCCTGGGGCAGGCAGTCAGGGACAATATTTTGTATTACGACCCGGTAGACGGGATTTATGGCATTCAGGGCAAGAGCCTGGAATGGGGAATCAAAGGATATTTCGAAGAAACGGAAACGGATATTCTTGTTGCGAAAAATGCCAGACTTTTTAAATAATGCCTGCGATAGGCGTGAGAGGTAATTTTTTACAAATTAGACTGTGGATTCAGGAGGAAAACATGTCAGGTCATAGCAAGTGGTCTTCAATTAAACATAAAAAGGGTGCAACCGATGCCAAACGAGGCAAAATCTTTACAAAACTCATAAAGGAAATTACTGTAGCAGCTCGTACAGGAGGAGGAGGAGACCCCGCATCAAACCCAAGACTGAGGACAGCAATTCAGGCAGCAAAAAGCGAAAACATGCCCAAAGACAATATTGAAAGAGCTATAAAAAAGGGAACCGGAGATCTCGAAGGAGTAAATTATGAAGATATAATTTACGAGGGTTATGGCCCGGGTGGTGCCGCTATTATAGTTGAATCACTAACAGATAACAAAAACAGAACCGTTGCTGATATTCGCCACATTCTAAGCAAATCCGGAGGGAATTTGGGTGAGAATGGCTGTGTTGCATGGATGTTTGATAAAAAAGGCTATATTGTTGTCGAAAACAGTAAGGTCGATGAAGAAGTTTTGATGGAAATCGCCATAGATGCCGGCGCTGAAGATGTGAGAGAGGATGAGACTAATTTTGAAATTATCACCGAACCCCAGGATTTTGAATTAGTTAAAACAGCAATAGACAAAGAATCAATATCTTACATTGCATCTGAAATAACTATGCTTCCAAAATCAACAATAAATCTCGAAGGGAAAGAAGCAGAACAGATGGTAAGATTGATGGAAAATCTTGAAGATTGTGATGACGTTCAAAAAGTATATACCAATGCCGACATACCAGAGGAAATTTTAAACAGCATGTAATGAAAAAGGGGTCAGGAGTTAGGAGTCCTGAACCCTGTACCCTCAGTCAAGAAAGCTCTATCATCCTCTGAACCGCTTTTAATGCAGGCCGCTGTATATCTTCAGGCACTTTAACCTTGCCTTCCATGAATTCAAGGCTTCTGACGATATCTTCAAGAGTGATCTTCTTCATATCACTACATTCCATGTTTAAAGATGCAGGATAAAAAGATTTGTCGGGATTTGCCTTTTTCAATGAATAAAGCAACCCTGTTTCAGTTCCTACGATAAAAGATCTGCTTTTCGATTCCATGGCATATCTGATCATGCCGGAAGTACTTAAAGCAACATCCGCCATATCAATAATTTCCGGCGGGCATTCCGGATGAGCCATGAAAACGGCATCCGGATACTTTTGCTTTGCAGCATTAACATCTGCAACAGTGAGGCTGTCATGAATCGGACAGTATCCATCCCAAAAATGTATCTTCTTTTTTGAATGCAAAGCTGCATACATAGCAAGGTTTCGATCAGGAACCATCATTAGTTCATCAGCATCAAGGCTGTTTACAACTGCAACGGCATTCGCCGATGTGCAGCAAATAGTTGAGATCGCCTTGACCGATGCAGGTGAATTAACATAAGTTACAACCGGCATTGAAGGAAGTTCTGCAAGCTTGGCTTTAAGCTCTTCCGGAGTCACCATGTCCGCCATAGGACACCCTGCATCTTTGCGCGGAAGCAGCACTGTCTTATGCGGCGACAGGATTGAAGCTGTTTCTGCCATAAAAGTTACTCCACAAAACATAATAACCTCGGCATCTGTCCGGGAAGCTTTGATACTCAATTCAAGTGAATCACCACAAAGATCAGCAAGATCCTGTATCTCCGGAGGCTGGTAATTATGTGCAAGCATAATTGCTTTTCTTTTTTTCAGCAGGTTTTTTATCTTATCTCTCATTTTTTATATCCATAGTAACGGTTTACGGTTCACGGTTTCATGTTTTGAATAGCCGTAAACTGCAAACCGTAAAGTGTAATCCGTTGCTTATTCATCAAGTTTCAGCACATCTGTACCATAAGGTATATTAAAAATAAATATCGAATCGTTTGGATTCTCCAATAGTTTAATATCAATCAGCTTTATTCGAGTCTCATCGCCGTATGCATTATATGTAACAATCTCTTCAAGATAAAATGTCTTCTTTGAAATTGACAGGTTTATGTATGATAAATCACTTGTTTTCTTTAGCGGCAACAGCTTAAGTATATAATAATCGTTGCTGTCAGTATTTTCCAGAGTAATATTGAACTGTTGTTTGATAAGCTTAATGTCTGAAAGAAAACTGGCACCCTTGCCATCTCCAAAAAATGATGGAAATTTCCCTATTATAACCTGGTTATCATCCGGTCTGTAAACCCATAGATTTTTACCATCTGTAACTATAATCTGTTTGTCAGGCTTTTCATACTCCCATCTCATCTTGTCAGGACGCTTAACCGTTATTTTGCCCGATGCAGAATCCGTTATATCCATTGCCTTTAATGTCGATTCCTGAACAAAACAAGCAGAAAAGCCGGCAAGAACATACTTTTTCTCAACTTTGTCTATAATTTTATCAAGTAAAATATTCGATTCCTGCAATTTTGAATCTTGACGCATGGATAAATCTTTGCATAACGCATGCTGTACATTTAAAGAAATAAGAGTACATAAAATACATATGACTAATTTAAATCGCATATTAGAAGACTCCGTATTAATGAATTTAAGACCTCACCATTAAATTAAATGGCCGGTAAATATATTTTTATTTAATTAACGCATGTTTTTACCAAAATCAAATATAATTTTTCCGTAATCTGTATCTTTAGAGCAGACACGGAGGCCTGCCCCTACGGATTTCAATTTTTCAAACACAACAAAATGAATGACATCTAACAGCGTTTCCTTGTTCAGCATTTCCTTTATTAGGGTTTCCATTTGCCCGATCAATGAGGATAATCGTGGACCCAAGGCCCCCTGGAAATATATTAACAGCATCCGCAAAACCATCAAGAAACTCATCCGTGAACATCCTGACTGAACAGATAAGCAGATTGCAGATACTGCTGCAAAGCAGCTTGAAACGACTATTTCCAGAAGCGCCGTAGCCCGTATCAGGATAGCAAATCAAGATACAGAGATTGAACGGCCTACCAGGTACGACCTTGAAGAACTCGCTAAAATCGCTGATACTATTGATGTGAAGCA
>JAJSZO010000135.1:0-2642 GCA_030262795.1 Deltaproteobacteria bacterium
ATAAGAGATGATATCCCAATTATGCTCATTGATGAAGCAAAAAGCATAGCTTCTTGAAAAATGAGTGTACCCCAAAGCCCTAAACCGGCCAAACTTGTTGCAGGACTCTTTATGAAGGAAAAGAGTCTTATTGTTCCGATTGTAACGGAACTTGTTGAAAAAATTGGTTCTATTGATATGGTTAGTCCATGGCTGGACTTTAACTATACCGGTTATTACGAACCTGAAATGGGCTCTCCACTTTTCAGACGAGTTTTTGCATTTAAATCTCTTGTTGAACAGAGTTCTCTGCCGGAAATAAAAATTATTACAAACAAAATCGAAAAAAAATATTCAAAAAACGATAAGCGTCTAATCAACATTGATCCAGGCTATATGCTTCAGGAACGTTTTGTTCTCGCAACCGGCAAAAACTATGCACACAGAATTTATATCGGTATGGGTATCTATGCGGATCTTACTTTGATCTATCAAAAAGGATCGTTTAGAAAACTATCATGGACTTACCCTGATTATACTGAAAAAAGCATGCTTACTTATCTTGAAATGGTACGAAATAAATATGTTGCTGATTTAAAAGAGATAGAAAACAGGAGATAGTCGCTTTAGCTCACTTCAAATCCTGAATATCCTGTAAATCCTGTCAAAAAAATAATATTTAATGGAACCTGAAAATGATGAAAAGCATGACTGCATATGCCAGTTCGGAAAGCACAAAAGACAAATTAACTGTCTCCGTAGAAATTCGCTCTTATAACAGCAAATATCTTGATATAGCTCTGCGAGTGCCTCATAAATATCTTTGCCTGGAAAATAAAATTAAAAGCATGATTTCTGATAAGGCACTACGAGGCCGTATAGAAATTAAACTACAAATAATAGATGATTCTGAAGACACATATGCTTTTGATATAGATGAGCCTAAAGCATTGGCATACATTAATGTACTTTCCAAACTTAAAAACAGGTTCAATATAAACACTGATATTTCCTTAGACCTTATGGTGAATACAGGTGGAATTATTAAACCTGTTGAGGTCAGCAAAGATATGGATGCCTGCTGGGATACATTGAAAACCTGTATAAGTATTGCTCTTGACAGCCTTAATGCCATGAGGAAAAAGGAAGGAGATTTTATTGGCAGGGATTTTACCAATCGACTTGATTTTATAAAAAAAAGTCTTGATCAAATCAAAAAGGAATCCGAGAATTTGTTATCTCATTACCAGGAACGACTGAAGGAACGTATAAATGCATTAACCCAGGGTATGATTGATATTGACCCTGCAAGGATCGCACAGGAAGCAGCTTTTTTTGCAGATAGAAGCGATATCTCTGAAGAAATAGTAAGAGTTGAAAGCCATATAAGAGAATTCCGGTCTATTATGGATTCTGAGGAATCTGCTGGTAGAAAACTCAATTTTCTACTTCAGGAATTCGGCAGGGAATTTAATACAATGGGAGCGAAAGCAGGAAATTCGAATGTATCTCACATAATAGTAGCCGTTAAATCCGAGCTTGAAAAAATACGAGAGCAAGTACAAAATATTGAATAAGAAACGTGGACAAAATAATTTTCACAAGCAGGCGCATAATTGTAGAAGTTATTTTGTCCACGTTCCTAATGGCTCAGTAAATAAGGAAAGAAATATGAAACACAAGCTGTTGAATATTGGTTTTGGGAGTACTGTAATTGCTAATCGAGTTGTAGCCATTGTACAACCAAATTCTGCTCCAATGAAACGACTTAGAAATGAAGCTAAAGATAATAATCGTCTTGTAGATGCAACCCATGGGCGTAAAGCCCGTGCCATGATTATCATGGACAGTAATCATGTTGTACTTTCAGCTATACAGGCAGAAACAATATCACTGCGTTATACTATTGTTAAGGACTCAAAATAAATTGTCATGAATGATCAAGAAATTAGTTCGACTTGTTCAAACCATAAAAAAAAGATTTGCTACAATGGCAATCTTTTTATCATATCAGCACCATCAGGAGCCGGAAAAACGACCCTTTGCAAAGCCGTTCTTGATCGAATAATCCCGAACCTCTTTTATTCGGTATCATACACTACAAGAAAGCCCAGAAAGGAAGAACAAAATGGAATTAACTATTACTTTATAACGGAAAGCGATTTTAAAAATAAAATAAAAAAAGGCGAATGGGCGGAGTGGGCGGAAGTTTATGGTAATTATTACGGCACGTCATCGGAATTTATTAATAAAGCTTTAGCCTCCGGGCATGACATACTCCTTGATATTGATTTTAAGGGCACATTACAGATTCTTGATCAATATCATGACAGTATAACTATCTTTATCATGCCGCCCTCATTAGATATCCTTAAATTACGACTCAAATCAAGAGGGACTGACAGTAAGCTTACCATTGCAAGACGTATTGATAGTGCAGAAAAAGAGATGAAAAACAAAGATTTTTACCGCCATGTAATTATCAATAATAAATTATCAGTTGCTATAGATGATCTAATATCCATTATAAAGAAATACCGTACAGACCGGAATAATAGCTCACTTTAGACGTACAGGGTTCAGGGTTCAGGGTTCAGAAAACTTTGGCTTATCAATTAGCACACCGAAGGCGTACCACCAATTTTCAATAGGCAATTTTCAAT
>JAJSZO010000135.1:2742-7065 GCA_030262795.1 Deltaproteobacteria bacterium
CAATTTTCAATAGGCAATTTTCAATTTTAATCCTAAGTCATTAAAATTATAGCACAATAATTCATTAGGGAAACTTTTATTTACTCAACTATAAATTCATCAGTTAACAACTTGAAAACAGAAATACTATATGGTTTTCATCCTGTTTTTGAAGCTCTCAAAGCCGGCAGGAGAAATTTTTTTGAGATATATATTTCAAAAGACAAGATATCAAAGCAAATTGAAAAATTGCTGGCAATAGCTGAGTTCAGAAAGATATCTGTTAAAAAACTACAAAGTTCTCAGCTTAAATATTTAACCAAAACTGATCTGCATCATGGAATTGGCGCAAAGGCAAGTCCATATCCATTTGTCGGGCTCAATGATATTGTTGATAGACCCAGGCATTCTGATGTAAATCAGCTATTTTTATTGTTAGACAATGTGGTAGATCCGCATAACCTCGGCTCTATAATCAGAACAGCTCTTTGTGTCGGAGTTGACGGAGTAATAATTACAAAAGACAGATCCTCCCTGCCCACACCGACCGTATCCAAAGTATCTGCCGGAGCGCTTGAGCATGTTAATGTTATACGCGTTACAAACATTGTAAATACAATAAAAATATTGAAAAATAAAGGCTTGTGGATTTTCGGAATGGACAAAAATGCGGATAAAGACGTTTTTTCCTGTGATTTTTCAGGCTCACTTGGCATTGTTATTGGCGGAGAAGGTAAAGGAATACGCAGCCTTGTCAAAAAACAATGTGATGTTTTGATTTCAATACCCCAGATAGAAAAAATAAATTCTCTGAATGCCTCTGTTGCAGCAGCAGTTGTAATGTATGAAGTATTCAGGCAGAACAACTTGATAGGGAACGTGGACAAAGTTGCGGGTGAGAAAGAAAAGAAATGATGAATTACAAAAAACCGAAACGATACTTTGAAAAATCAGGGGTTGTTGACCCTGATGCATCCTATCACGTTCCTCTGGAAAATGTTACTAATATGGACAATCAGGATATTAAAACCATGGTTGACCTTGGAAGGTATTTCTCCATATTTGCTCCGAGGCAAAGCGGTAAAACCACCTTTTTTGAAGACTTTTGCTCTGCTCTTGAAAAAGATCCTGCCTATGTAGCCCTGCTTCTTAGTTTCCAAACATACAAAAATCTTGATAAGCAAAGGTTTTATCAACTGATTCAAAAAGATCTATACAACCAACTGATAAACAGACTGGATGTTGTAAACTGCCGGAAACTGAATACTATAAGAGCTCACCTGGATTCCCATAACCTGACCGATCATATCTCATTTAGTGAGCTGTTTGAGGAATTGAACCGTATAATCGAATTCAAGAAAATTGTCATCTTCATAGACGAGTTTGACGGCATTCCCGTAGGTGAATTAGAAAATTTCCTGACTACTTTGAGAGAACTGTATCAAAAATATAAAAAGCGCAAAGACAAGGCGCTCTATTCTGTGGGACTGGTGGGCATACGCAACATAACCAAGCTGATTGTAGGCGGTGTTTCCCCCTTTAATATTGCCGACCAGGTAAAATTTCCGCCCTTCACCCTAAAAAATATCCGTGACCTCTATAGCCAGTATACAGAAGAAACCAACCGGCCCATTACTGAAGAAGCAGTAAAAAAAGTATTTAATGACACAGCCGGCCAGCCCTGGCTAGTAAACCGTCTGGGTACCATTCTGACAGTTGACATAAAACCGGAAACCACAGAACCAATTACCACAGAGGATGTGGAAAAAGCCACAGACATTCTTCTGTACGAAGAAAACAGTCATTTTGATAATATCACTGAAAAGGCCAAACAATACAAAGAGACTTTTATAAACATTGTTTTTGATGGAGTTGAATACATCCCTGGCGATGAGGAGCAGTCCCTTCTTTTGACACATGGTTTGATTAAAGAAGAAGGAAAACATATTCGGGTGAGCAACCCTATCTATAAGAAAAGGTTTACCAAGACCTTTTTTCGGGAATCCGGGGCAATTGTGGATGTATCTGTTAATGGCTACATTAGACCTGACGGACTTCTGAACATGAAAGCCATCCTTTCTGATTTTGAGGAATACATCATTCAAATCGGCGTAAACGCTTTTTACAAAAGCCAGAAGCCATACGAGAAAACAGGACAGTTTTTGCTGACAGCCTGGCTGTATCAGTTTGTAGAAGGCAAAAAAGGAGAGCTTCGTTACGAAATGCCAAGCGGACTGGGAAGAATGGATATTCTTTTGATCTACCATGGCCATAAATACATTATCGAAACCAAGATAAATCGCTCACACGGGAATCGCGCCTTAAACAAAGCGATTGATCAACTGTGCGGAAAATATCTTTTAACCGAGCGTGCCAATGAGGGATATGTGATAGTTTTTGATCTTAAGACGATAGTGGGTGAATTATGCGCTCCACAAAAACACATAGTGGAAGGAAAAGAAATATTGAGCTTTAACATCGGCATAGGAAGAATTTAGAATTTTTGGCATTCCTCAGCGACGGGAAAAATGTTTCAGCATTTTTTGTCCGTTGCATTTTATTTGTCAGATTTTTTCTTGATTGGTTTAAGACGAGTAGCCGGCCTTCTTTTAAGACGCTGATTTTGCGGGTCCACCTCAATTCCAACAGATTCAAGTGCGGTGACACCAAGAATTGGCTCAACACCTTTCTTGCCAAAGATGATAGTACCACCAACAAGATCACCCATAAATTCAATATCAGCAGTTGTTATATCCATCTTGAGTTCACTGCCATCAGCAAGTTCGTAAATTCTCTGTGCTTTAGGTTTAAGCCCGATGCTTTCAAGGTGTTCCCTTGGAACAAGAGAATCTACAGCACCAGTATCTACTAAAAAAAGTCCTTCCCAGCTTTTATCCGGTAAAGCCGGGTTTCGAATTGTGACTGTTACATGAGTTGCTCCCACGATTCTCTCCTCCTTATCTTATATCATAGGATGATGGCATCTTTCATTTGCCGGTTAGCAGCAAATGTTACTATCGGACTACTTTCCTGCCATTTTCAGATGAACAATTTATCGTTCGGTTTTTTCATTCATAATTCCGCATCTCGTCAGTCCTAAGTTCTCGTAACCCACTTAAATAATTAGTAGTGATAGAATCGAAACAAAATCGTTACAATAAACCGGCAAATAACACCAAACCCCTCTTCCGCATTTTTACCCCACCGCAAGCGGATGGGGTATTTAAAAGATCATAATCAATAATTTCAAGGACTTGTCGAATTAGGGTTTAGAAATTTCGCAAAACTTTGGACTGTAGAGTTATAATATATAACTTATTAAAATTATTGGCCCGCATTCTTTTGTATGAACTACCCGTTTTTCTTTTCAAACGTCTTCATAAAGTCGGTCAAAGCCTCAACTGCCTTGATAGTCGTGGCATTGTATATAGATGCCCTGCAACCTCCGACCGACCGATGCCCCTTAAGACCAGCTATGCCATTTTCAAGTGCTTCCTGAACAAATAGCTTTTCCATATCTTCGTTTGGAAGGCGGAAAGTTACATTCATAAATGAACGGCTATCAGTCTCAGCCGTAGCTTTATAGAAGGAACTTGAATCAATAACAGCGTATAATGACTCAGCCTTTTTACGGTTTATTGCCTCCATGTTTTTAAGTCCGCCAATATCTTCTTCAAGCCATTTCATAACAAGCTGAATAGTATAAACAGCAAAACACGGAGGAGTATTATACATTGAATTTTTGGAAGAGTAAGTTGTATAGTCCAGCATGGAAGGCAGATTATCCTGCACCAGTTCCAGCAAATCATCCCTGATTATCACCATGCAAACTCCTGAGGGGCCGATATTTTTTTGGGCTCCCGCATATATCAGACCGAATTTGTTCATGTCTAATTGCCTGCTCATAATATCGGAAGACATATCCGCTATTAGCGGAACATCACCGGTATCAGGAAAGGATGTCCATTGGGTTCCCTTTATTGTGTTGTTCGATGTGATGTGGGCATAAACACTGTCTCTGTTGAACTGGATATTGCGTGGGATATATGAAAACTTTTTATCCTCAGAAGATGCCACGATATTAACCTTTTTGTCCAGAATTACAGCTTCCTTTATTGCCTTGGTTGACCATGTACCTGTATTAACATAATCTGCTACAGTCCCTTTTTTAAGAAAATTCATGGGAATCATGCAAAATTGCATACTGGCTCCCCCCTGTATGAAAAGCACATGAAATTGTTCATCCAGTTTTAAGAGGCGCTCTATTCTTGCTACTGCATCATTAATTATGTCATCAAACCATTTCGATCTGTGGCTGATCTCGGTAACAGACATTCCTGATCC
>JAJSZO010000136.1 GCA_030262795.1 Deltaproteobacteria bacterium
TTTTTTAGTAAAATTTGACTTTGTGAAGATTTTTGTCAAAATACACAATGTTTTTTGAGAGAAATTATTCAGAAAATGCAATTGGTTCCTTTTTTTAACAATACGTGCTTCGGGCCTGGGTTAAATGAGGATATATTGACAAACCTGAGCATTGGAGATATTCAAGCGGCCGTGACTATATCGGGTTAAAAGGATTGGTGGCAGTAAAACCGCTGGTCTAAAAAAAGGCAGAGACTTGAGGCATGCATTCCCAGGCAGAGCCTGGGAACGAGGGCAACTAAAAAGCAAATGCTTGAGACGGCAAGAACTATGGCGGGCATGGGAATAGATGGTATCAAACTGCATCTTCTCTATGTTGTTAAAGGAACCAGGGTTGAAAAACGTTATAATGCCGGAGATTACAAATGCCTTGAACAGCAGGAATATGTAAATCTTGTGTGTGATTTTTTAGAACTGATACCTGAAAATATGGTAATTCAGCGTCTTACAGGGGATCCACATTATAAAGAACTGGCGGCGCCAGCATGGTCACTGAATAAAATGGAAACAAAAGATACTCTGGAGAAAAGAGATTCATGGCAGAGGAAATTTAATCAGGGGTCAGGGATTAGGGGGGCTATCTATAATGACTATCAAAAATTCTGAACTTTCTGTGACTATACTCGGTTCAGGCACATGTGTTCCATCTCTCAGAAGGAGTTCGTGTTCTGCATTAATTGAAACAGGCGGGAAAAAGCTTGTTTTTGATTTAGGCCCCGGCACAATGAGGAGACTTCTTGAAGTTGATACTAAAATTTTTGATATTTCATTTATTTTTTTCAGCCATTTCCATCCGGATCATACTGGAGAATTGGCCACATTTTTATTTGCCACTAAATATCCTGATAAAGAACAAAGGCAAGAACCTGTCACAATTATAGCCGGCAGGGGATTTTCAGAGCTTTATAACAAGCTGAAAATGGTATATGGCAACTGGGTTGAACTTGAGCCGGGTTTGATGAGTATTGTTGAACTTGATAATAAAAATTATGACCTGATAAAATTTGATGATTTTACTATTGAATCAATTCCGGTTGAACATAACGATGAGAGTCTGGCGTACAGGATGACGAGCCGGAACGGAATATCAGTCGTATATTCAGGTGATACGGATTTCAGTAATAACCTTGTTACTTTGGCAAAAGAAGCTGATTTGTTGATCTGTGAATCAGCCCTTCCGGATGAATTAAAGGTGAATGGCCATTTAACACCGTCTCTTGCAGGTAAAATAGCAACAATGGCAAATGTTCGAAAATTATTACTTACACATTTTTATCCTGAATGCGATGAAGTAGATATTGAAAAAGAATGTCGTAAAACTTATAGTGGTGAACTTATACTTGCAGAAGATCTTATGACAGTTGATTTTGGGTAAGGATAAGGATTCATTCGGGAAACTTTTATTAGGAACGTGGTATTTATATATGAGATATTATCCGGTTAATCTTGACATACAAAATCGTAAATGTTTAGTGGTCGGTGGCGGTTCCGTAAGCACAAGGAAGGTTATGACGCTTCTGGAATGTGGTGCAATTATTACAGTTGTAAGTCCTGATGTTTCTGAAGAGCTGCTTGAGCTTGCAGAAAAAAAGATGATAGAGTTGAAGAAAAGGCATTATGAGGCCTCTGATATTAATGGCATATTTCTTGTTGTCGGAGCTACTGATAACGAGGAATTAAACTGGCAAATAAATAAGGATGCGGAACGTCAATATAAATTGTGCAATATAGCTGACCGACCCGAGGCCTGCAATTTTATTCTTCCTTCTATTGTAAACAGAGGTAATCTTGTAATTGCTATTTCCACTTCAGGTAAAAGTCCTGCTTTTGCAAAAAAAATGCGTCAAGACCTTGAAAAACAATTCGGAGAGGAATATGACGAGTTTTTACAATTAATGGGAGCTATACGCAAAAAGGCGTTAAGCGAAAAACACGAACCGGAAGCGCATAAGCACCTTTTTGAACAGCTTATAAATAGAGGACTTGTTGATATGGTCAGGAACCATGATGAGGAAAGAATAAATTCTCTCCTTCTTGAGATTTTTGGCAAAGGATACAGGTTCGCAAAATTGATAAAGGCAGACAATTAAAGTAATCGTTTACGGTTCACAGTTTACGGTTTTGCAATTCTGCTTAGAAATTTTCAACTTGCTGAGATTGCTTTCTTTTTTTAACCTAAAAACTAAAACCTAATTAAATTGGCTCAAGGTGTAGTTAATGGAGTTTGTGATTATAGTTACCATTTTTTTTTACTTGATGAGTACGGCGGGATACTTTGCTTATCTTTTCTTGCAGAAAAACTATTTGAATAGAGTCGGATACTTCTTGCTGATAGCTGGTTTTTTGTGTAATTCAGCGGCTATTTTTTATGGTTTTTTAAAATCCGGGCATATCCCTGTTCATAATCTTCACGAAACCCTTGTTATCGTCGGATGGTCGATAGCCGGTGTTTTTATAATATTTCAATATAAGTTTAACCTTAGAATTCTGGGCATATATGCTGCGCCTCTTGCAACCATTGTTATGGTTTTTGCTTCTCAGGTGTCTTCCGAACCTGCTCAGATTAAAAATATTGTTAATAATTGTTGGCTTATTTTTCATATAATTTCAATATTTATCGGTGAGGCATTTTTTATACTGGCTGGAGGACTTGGTTTTATGTATCTCGCTCAGGAACACGCTATTAAGGCCAAAAAGCACGGTTTTTTTTTCAGACGTCTCCCTTCACTGGAATTGCTTGATACTGCGGGATATACCTGCATAGTTGTGGGCTTTACCATGTTAACTATAGGGCTCGCAACAGGTCTGGTTTATGCTAAAATGGTTTGGGGGAAGTTCTGGGGCTGGGATCCAAAAGAGGTCTGGTCCTGCATAACATGGCTTTTGTATGCTGCTTTACTCCATGAGCGCCTTACTGCAGGCTGGCGCGGAAGGAAAGCAGCGATTATGGCTATTATCGGGTTGGCTGTACTCTTGTTTACTTTTTTTGGTGTTAATTTTTTTTTAAAGGGACATCATGGAGAATTTACAAGATTGTAAACTTTAGAGCCTTACCTGAATATTTCAATCAGGTGCATATATTCTTTTCTCCCAAACGGATCATATTTTTAGACAGGATAACAGGATAAAATTTTTACACTAATCCACAAAAGACCAGATGATTTTAATCCTGAATATCCTGTTAATCCTGTCAAAATGTTTTTTCAAACAACTAAATTATTACGTTAATTAAAAAAATGTTCGATATAGTTTTATTAGGATTAAATCATAAAACAGCACCGGTAGCATTAAGGGAGCTTCTCGCTTTTTCAAAAGAGGAAGCTGTAACTGTTCTGCAGAATTTGCAAAAGTGTCCGGATATGAACGAAGTAATGCTCATTTCAACCTGTAATCGTGTTGAGGTGTTGCTGACTACTTCAAACACTATCAACGCTGTTAATTCCGTAAAAACTTATATTTCCGAATTTAAAAAAATACCGATATCTCAATTTGAATCTGCTCTTTATGTGCATGATGGCGAGGAGGCTGTACGCCATATTTTCAGGGTTGCATCAAGTCTTGATTCAATGATGATTGGAGAGCCGCAGATTCTTGGACAGATTAAAGATGCATACCTGACAGCAATTCTGAAAAAGACATCCGGTGTTATTTTGAACAGGTTATTGCATAAAACCTTTTTTGTGGCAAAACGTGTTAGAACTGAGACAGGTATCGGGGATCATGCTGTATCAATAAGCTATGCTGCAATTGAGCTTGCGCGGAAAATATTCGGCGATCTTGAAGGGAAAAAAGTGCTCCTTGTTGGTGCCGGCGAAATGGCCGAACTTGCAGTGGAACATCTTATCAGAAACAGGGTCGGAGAAGTTTTTGTTGCAAACAGAACGTTTGAAAGAGGCGTTGAACTATCAAATAGATTCAAAGGCAAAGCTATACGTATTGAAGAAATCCCGGATTGTTTAAAGGTCGTGGATATAATAATCAGCTCGACGGGTTCACCCAATTTTGTTATTGTGCGTGATCAGGTTAAAGGGGTGATGCGCAGCAGGCGAAACAGACCCATTTTTTTTATAGATATAGCAGTTCCCCGTGATATTGATCCTGATATAAACCGGCTTAACAATTCATATGTTTATGACATAGATGATTTAAAAGGAGTTATTGAGGAAAATATAAAGGACAGAAATAAAGAATCCATCAAAGGTGAGAGGATCGTTGACGAGGCTGTAATTAGCTTTCGGCAGTGGTATGAGAGCCTTGGAGCGGTTCCTACAATAGTTGCCTTGAGAAACAAAATAGATACCATTGCGAGAACTGAGGTTGATAAGACTTTGCAGTCCTTAAATCACCTTGCAGATAATGACCGCCAGGCAATTTACAGGATGACAAATTCACTTATAAATAAAATTATGCATGATCCGACTCTTTTTTTAAAAAACAATGGATGTCATGGAGACAGAGTTACTTATATTGATTTAACCCGGAAACTTTTTAAACTTGATGACTGATATGTTAGGAGGATTAATTTGAAGAAAACAGCATTTTTTTTCCCGGGACAGGGTTCACAGTCAATTGGTATGGGCCTTGATTTTTATCAGGAATTTGACTTTGCAAGAGAACTATTTGATATGGCAGAGGAAATTACCAAAATAAACTTATCAAAGCTATGCTTTAAAGGCCCCATGGAAGATCTTACTATGACAGTTAATCTTCAGCCCGCAGTAACTGCTGTAAATCTTGTATGTCTTGCAGCTATAGAAAAAGAAGGCATGGCTGCGGATATTTCAGCAGGACACAGCCTTGGCGAATACAGCGCATTAAGTGCATCAGGAGTTATTTCAAAAGAGGATACATTAAGGCTTGTATTTAAAAGAGGCGAGTTGATGCACAGGGAATCGACAAAGCATGAAGGTGCTATGCATGCAATTATCGGACTTGCTATTGATAAAGTTCAAAAATTTGTTGATGAAGTTCAAGGTGAAGGAGTTGTATCAGTTGCAAATCACAATACCGAACATCAGATCGTTATAACCGGTACTCCGGAGCAGGTTGAAAAAGTTTCGTCACTTGCGGTCTTGCAGAAGGCGAGAGCAGTGCCTTTAAAAGTCAGCGGAGCATGGCATAGTGAACTTATAAAAGGGGCAGTAGATGAGTTCAGGACTTTTCTTGATACTGTTTTTTTTAACACACCGCAAAGAACAATTATCCATAATATTACTGCCGATTTTGAAAAAAATCCTGACGAAATTAAGAGTATTATGGCAAGGCAGTTATGCAGTCCTGTCAGATGGTATGACTCAATGCTGAAACTGATTAATGAAAAAGTGGAAATATTTGTTGAGATCGGTCCGGGAAGGGTGCTTACAGGTTTATTAAAAAAGATTTTTCCTGAGGATTATCCCTGCCGTATTTATAATATCAACAGCTTAAAAAATATGGAAAAATTTCTTAAAGAAGTTTAGGGTTAGGTAAAAAATAACTTGATAGAATTTGCGCCCAAATTTGCCGTAGATTTGATTGATCTTTATTCGCAAAACCGCAGGAATAGCGAGCTATTTCGAGGACTTTTGCGGATAAAGATCAATTAAAGATATGGTGAAGTTGGGATGCAAAAATGTCAAATTATTTTTTATCGAACCCTTAAGGAACGGGGAGGAAATAGTTTTCGATTTATTAAATTTTCAACTTTACTTTACTTTAAATTTTAATTATGATAATTTTATCTTTTTTGGATTTTTTAAAAGCAATTTTAAATTTTCAAAGGATTATCATGAAAAAAAAAGATATTGAATATTTTAGAGAGCTATTAACTAATAGTTTGGAAGAGCTTTTGAGTAAGGCGGACGACACTGTTTCGGGCATGACTGCTCCGAAAGAAAATTTTCCCGATCCAACAGATCGCGCTTCACTTGAATCTGACCGCAATTTTATGCTTAGAATCAGGGATAGAGAAAGCAAGCTTATAAAGAAGATTAAGAAAGCCCTTGAACGTATTGAAAACAATACGTTTGGTATTTGTGATAAATGCGGTGAAAATATTTCTATTAAGAGGCTTAAAGCCAGGCCGGTTACTACACAATGCATAGACTGTAAAACAAAAGAGGAGGCATTAGAAAAAGCCCTTGGATTATAAAAATAATAAAGGTATTGATCTTCATATCCATTCGACTGCATCTGACGGAAGTTTTTCTCCGGCTGAAATTCTTGCCTTAGCTCAGGAACTTAAGTTAGGTGCAATAGCTATTACAGATCATGATACCGTAAATGGTTCCAAAGAGGCGCTCAGCATTGGTATTCCTTCCTCATTAAAATTTTTAACCGGTGTTGAAATAAGTGCATCTCCGCCCCCATCTTTTTCGTACTCAGCAAGTCTCCACATACTGGGATATTCTATAAACGTTGATGATCCTCTCCTGAATAAAACTCTTGCAATAGTTCAAGAAGCCCGAAAGACCCGAAACCCTGGAATTGTTGCCCGTCTTAACAGCATGGGTGTTGCTCTTTCAATGGATGAATTATTAAATGAGGCTGGCGGTGGTCAATTAGGGAGGCCGCATATTGCAAAGCTTATGGTAAAAAAAGGTTATGTTGGATCAATTAAAGAGGCCTTTGATAAATACCTTGGGAAAGGCAAGCCGGCATATTTGGATAAATATCGTATTGACTGCTCAAAGGCAATTGAAGTTATACTTGGAGCAGGAGGTATCCCTGTTATAGCGCATCCTTATCTTCTTAATCCCGGAAATGTTGCTGATCTGGAAGATTTTATCATTATTTTAAAAAAAATGGGTTTAAAAGGAATTGAAGTTTATTATCCGGAACACTCGCCACATGTTACTTCCCAGTTTGAAGATATGGCAAATAGACACGAATTATTGATAACAGGTGGTACTGACTTTCACGGTTCTTTGAAGCCGAAACTCAAAATGGGTTCAGGAACGGGAAATTTTTTCGTACCTTATATATTATATGAAA
>JAJSZO010000137.1:0-2916 GCA_030262795.1 Deltaproteobacteria bacterium
CAGGGTTCGGATATCGCCAGAGCCACTGCAGAAGTTGTCCTTTTGGAGGAAGGTCTTGAGGGGGCAGCTCTGGCCAGGGAGATATCCGTCAAGGCCATGGGTCTTATCCGTACGAATTTCGGTCTGGCCGTGGGAATCAATTCATCCATTCTTATTGGTGCGACTCTTGGCTGGCTCTCACCTCTTGTATCAGCGATCCTGCACAACACTTCAACCGTCGGGATTCTCCTGAACGCATTGACAGGAGTCTCTCTTGAGCAAAACCAGGTTTTTAAAGAGAGGTGATAAAGTGTTAACTCTTTTCAAGGCAAAACCGGGACTCTTCAGGATAATACAGATACAAGGCAACAGGCTGTCCCGACGCCTGGAAGACCTCGGAATTCTTTCTGGAACTGTGATAACAAAGATCAAGGTAAAGGGCGATAAAGACACAGCCCCTGCTATCCGTGTGGTCACAAAGGAACGTAAAGGTGTCCTGGGTGGAGGGATGAGTCTCAAAATCTGGGTAGATTATCAGGGCTCAATCATAACGCTAACTTCCCTTCCTCCCAACGCAACCGGTGTGGTTAAGGAGCTTTCCGGCGGGCAGTTCATGGTTGATGCCGTGGGCCTTCTTGGAATACGAGAGGGTGAGGAAGTAACGTTCCTTCATCGGCTGCCGCCAATGGACTATGTGGTCAGGGTGGATGGACGCCGGATCAGAGTCGGAGAAGGGGCTGCCGCCAAGGTATGGGGGACGAAAGAAGGCAGGCCGGTTCAACTCACGGCCCTTGGCGCAGGGCGCTTGCTCGTTGTGGATAAGATCGCCGGAGGCATGACGTCTGTGGAGCACCTTGAGAAGTTAGGCATCATGCCTGAGTCCAAGATTTTAGTGGAAGGAGTTGAGCCTAGACAGAACATCGGTATTGGAAGAACCAGGCTCGTGCTTATTCAGAGCCCGGATGGAATGGAGCTATGGCTTGGGGAAAGGGAAGCCTCAAATATTACCGGAGTGATTGTTACATAGTGCCTGAACGAAAACTGCTAATTTTTCCAACTACTTGATGAAGTTATTTCGTCCACGTTCCTAATGATAGCCCGTATATCTCAGGCCACCTCAAGGAGTTGTGCTACTACATCCGCCTTCTCTACAAGCCTTCGAACTATTCCGATCTCTCCTGTAGTCTGTTTCTCGGAAAGGAGGAGGGTTTTCAGGCCAAGGGGAACAATTTCCCTGTGATATTTGGACATTGCCCTGACAACTGCGATCAAACCGCATAATTCCCGTTCAAGCTCAGGGTTCATTTGAAAATTCACTTTACGGAGATGACTCAAGAGATATGCCACACATGCGCTTAGCAAGGCATATGCTTCAATCTTATTGAGATGATCAATGGCAGGTATTTGCCCTGCAAGGAGGATTTGGTTTGGATCCCACTTCGCAAAGAGCTTGTGGTATTCTATGAACTTGGTGGCAGCCTCAGTGCCGACATGACCCGTCAAAACAGTAAACAGTATATTTTCATTGAGCTCTTTGCCGGAGACATCCAGGGTCTGTGATGCATACGTCCATGAACGGGGCGAGGGCCAGGCCTCTGATTCTCTCGGTGTGCCGAGAAAATATTCAGGATAGTGTTTTAAAAAAGTGACTATATCTTGGCGGATGTTCATCGGCACTGCAAAATCTTCAATCCATTGATCAACGCTGGCGAGAAGCTGCACAAAAAATATCCGGTTGGCTACAGGAGCCAGGATTTCCTGAAACCCTGCCCGATCGACTGATCGGTTTCCGGCCAGCAGCATAACTGTCTGCTCAGGCAGGCGGTGGTCGTGTATGGTGTGGTAAGTTAAAAGCTGGAAGAGATAGGCCTGAATCTGACGGTTTATTAGATGTGCGTCATCCAGGAAAAGGACGATGGGTGAATCATTTGAGGTCGGGGGGATTTCAAGCGTTTCAAAATTTAAAATTTCCGGCCTTGACCAGCGGATTGAATTACCGTTTTTCTTTTCCCGCACCAGGGGCAGCCCTGTAATTTGTTCCAGCATCATGGTAGCCATATAGACCACCTTGAGTCCATATCCTCTTTCTCGGCAGAACTGACGTATCATGTCCGATTTGCCAATGCCGGAAGGGCCTGAAAGCCAGAGAATGGACCGGCTTCCTGAATTGCCTGCTGATTCCCGGCTTATAGTCATATGGCGGGTGATGTAAGGGATGACCTCCGAAATGTTTAAGCTGTTTTGCATATTGAGTTCCTTATTGAATGTTTATTACCTTGCCCCGGAGTCCTTCAGGTACGACTTGATTAGTGCTCAGATAGATGCGAGGCAGCCATGAAGGGAGTATGTTCTGGCAGTCAGGTATGTCGCTTTCCAGGTCTGTAATGGCAAGGTAAACCGATATCGGTACATCAGCCCGGCTGCGGGCATAATCATCTATAAAGGAAAACACCTCCCTATGGGAAGTCCCCCCAAAATGACGTCTGATCCTTAATTCTTTTAGCTCGGCAGGGCCGATTTTTTCATATTCTCTCTGCCAGCGTATATTGGTGTCGTGTTTGATTAAAAAAATGCGTTTGTAGCGGCTCTTTACCTCCCCTATTACGGCTATAATTTTTGCAAGATCCGTATTCCCCAATGAGGCGGATTCATCTATGCTTATAACAATAGTGCCGGGGATAAATTCGTCAGCAGGTCCAGGCAGGTAAGGGATAGTATCCGGGTTAGTCAGCCACGTGATCCTTGGCCTGCCCCAGGCAATCTCTGCTGCGCGATCCAGGGCAAGGCGGAGAGAGTCCCTGAGAATGGTTTCCCAATCAGTGGTCGGCCCGCAAAGCAGGTTCAGGATGCCTTTAGTCTGCACAGAGCCATGTCCACGGAGCACCTCACGAAAAAGGTGTCGTGAAAGCTTAAGATTAGACTTCATGGCCTTTTTTG
>JAJSZO010000137.1:3016-6993 GCA_030262795.1 Deltaproteobacteria bacterium
CGGTCGTGGAAGAAAAGGACATGACAGATCTCATGAAGCAGGAGAAAGGTTAAGGCCTCTTTTGTATTTCTTTTTGTTATAAAGAGACTGTGCCGGTTGATATAAAAGAATTCGTCAATTCGAAGCAGGGGAATATCCTCTTCGAGATCCAGAAACCGTATATCATAGTTTAAAAGCGCCAGGCCCAGAGGCAAAGCAAACTGATCCCTTAGTATTCGTGACAATGTCTTTTGAATCAGATCTTTTTCAAGGTTGTGATCAACGGATTCTTTCATCGGCCTTATAAAGAAAGTTTATAAAGAAGGGTGTCAGTACCCCAAATGTTCTGGTATTCCTTGCAGTGCCTGATCAGCAGTTTGCACAGGTCTTCCGTCCACATTAGACGATCCGAATCATACCAGTCCGGCAGATAGTCCGGGCAATACATAGTTAGGAGTTCCGACGCCGTCCGGCCGTTCCAAACGCCTTCCCATGGAAAATATTCAGGGTTCCACCACAGGGGGAAAAGGTTTCCTAATTCACATATCAGATAACCGGTACACGCTCCCCACGGAAACCTGTCACGATCCCACCATTCAGTCAGGCGATGCCCCAAATGCCTGATCATGAGACGAGTAGGTCGTGGTCTCCACGGAAACCGGTCCGTTTGCCACCACAGGCTGAAGTGCTGAGGACAATACATGATCAATACATTGACAGCTCCCCAGGGGAACATGTCCGGATCCCACCACTCTTCTATGTATTGTTCATAATGGCGGCCCAGTTTATGAACGTCAGACCATTTAAAAAGATTTGCAGCCTTTATGTTATTCCACTGAGAACCCTGGTTGTACATACTTGGCATAATTTTCCTGCAATGGGGTTAATTTTAGACAAAAAAAGGCGCAACTCAGATGTTTTATGTAATCCAAGTTACGCCTTCACTTTTTTCCGTTCATCGGTCGGGAAACCGTAAGACATCCCTTCAAGATTTGACATCACTAAACAATTTAGATTTTCCTAACAAATGAGAAGTTCTATGTCAAGATTTTTGTTTGAACCCAGGATTCTGGTTGAGGTCAAAGGAAGGTGATGGATGAATAAATTCAGAGCAGGCTGACAAGTTTTTCAATGAAAGTGTAAAATTGTTTTGTTTCACCTTCATTCAATGAAGATGTGATTTCACTGGTTAGCTACAAGATGTAGTTTATGGTGTTCTTTAAAATATTTTTGGCCCTTTTTCGTGAGGACAAGAACGATGGAACGACGATCGTTTTCATTAGGCTTGCGCGAAATCAAATCATTTTGTTCTAACCGGTCGATCATAACCGTGAGAGTTCCTGTGGTTACACCAAGCTTTTGGGCCAGTTCCTTCATCCGAAGACTCTCCTGGTGGCCCATAATTTCTATGGCATGCATCTGGGCCGGTGTTAGACCGCTTTCCTTAACTACAGCATGTTCCCAGGAAGACATTTTTTCATAAAGCTCAATTAAAATTGAAGAAAGTTTTTCTATGTCGGTATGGTGCATGGTTTTTCTCCTGCCTTCTTTGAAAGCTGTCCCGAAGAAGTTGGTAAGGTTTATGTTCCCATAAAGCGTCCCTATTATTTGCCCTTGACATTGAGGTAACAATATGGCAGCATAAACAAAAAAAGGGAGGGTGATATGCTGGTTCAGACCAAAGTTCAGATTAACGCAAAAGATCATGATTTCATCAAGAAGACGTATAAGGACTTTCGCTACAGAAGCCTTAGTGAGTATATGCGAGAGGCTATCAACGCCAGGGTGAAAGAAGACCGCAAAAGGCTTCGGGAATTTAAGAGGATGGAAGCCATGGAGATGATCGGCAGGGCACAATATGATAACCTTTTTGAATCAATAGAAGGGAAAGATTTTGAAAACCGGTGAAATCTATTGGGTAAATCTTGATCCAGCCATTGGTGATGAAATCAAAAAAAAACGTCCTGTGCTCGTCTTGAACGCTGGGCATGACAAACATCTCAAACTTGCCATTGTTTTACCCATCACTGCCTGGAACCCGTATTGGAAGGAAAACCCTTTTTTCGTTTTTTTGGATCCTGGCACAAACAATGGCCTTCAGAAAAAATCAGTAGTTGACTGTTTTCAGATCAGAGCCATCAGCCACAGGAGATTTGCGGAAAAGATCGGAAACATCTCAAACGATGAAATCAGCCTTATAAAGAAGTCAATTGCCCTGATTCTTGATATTGAGCCGGAACATTGCGAGTTGGATGATTAGGGAATGTCGGCAACCGGGCTCGGTGGGTATTGATTACTCTGGCGGCAACTACACCACAAATATTGCATGGCAAGGAAAATAAAAGGGGCATACAAGACTTGCTGTGCAGTCCAATCCTGAAAGTCATCAAATTTCGCATCAGTATAGCCAAATCCAGCAATAAAATCCAAACCTGAAGCCCTTGTCTGTTCTCCCTTTATAATATCCTTGAACGGCGGGATCATGGGCGGAAATCCCTAAAAAAATAACCTTTCACCAGCCATTTCAGGGGAGCAGATTCCCTGGCCGACGCCAGGCGGATTTCCTGGCTTAGGAACGTGGACGAAATAACTTCCCCAACTATGCATCACAGCTTCAGGCCGCCTTTGTCCGATCTCAAATCCCAAAAATATTGAAATAGCTCGCTATTCCATCAACTTTTGTGATCTGAGATCAAACAAATTCGACCCAAATCTGTGCGCCTACTTGGGGAAGTTAATTCGTCCACGTTCCTTAATGTTTTTTCTCGTTGGTAAAATATCCCCGCATAAAATCAGCCGGACTGGCATCTAAGGTCTCGCTCAAAAATAACTTCACATTTTGGGATCTCATCTTTAGACTATGCTTGAATGTGTGCTCCGTCCGATTTGTCGACCGGAAAAAGGTCTGAGTTGTCCTTGATATGAGTAAACTGATGTATTATTATACAAACAAAAATAAAGCAAAATGGAGGAAGGTATGGAACAGATAAGGGTAAATTTAACCTTGGAGAAGGAAATCTGGATAAGTTTTGGTGAATTAGTGCCTAATCGAAAAAAAAGTAAAATTATTAACCAATTATTAAATCAAGAGATAAAAAAAATAAACCGACAAGATGAGGAAAGATTATTAGCATCAGCTTTCCAGGAAGCAGCTAAGGACAAGAATCGGCTCAAGGAGATTGATGAGTGGGGCTCTTTAGACATTGAGAGGTGGGATTAAATGAATCAAGGAGATATTCATCTGGTAAATCTCGAACCGACCATACATAGTGAAGTTGGCAAGACCAGCCCGGGAATGATCCTTTCAGTGAATGCCATGAATCAACATTCACCAAGACTGATTATTGCCCCGATTACCTCAAAAATAGCTAAGATATACCCATTCGAAGTGTTGATTCCCCAAGGCATCGGTGGTCTAGATAAGGATTCCAAAATAATGCTTGATCAAATAAGAAGTCTGGACAAACGAAGATTGCGCAATAAAATCGGCGCCGTGCCTTATGATATATTAGTCAAGGCAAGTGCTATTGCGCAAAGGC
Source organism: Deltaproteobacteria bacterium (assembly GCA_030262795.1). Taxonomy (GTDB): domain Bacteria; phylum Desulfobacterota; class Desulfobacteria; order Desulfobacterales; family ETH-SRB1; genus B13-G4. The sequence goes on from JAJSZO010000137.1 coordinate 6,535, forward strand.
TAATTTCTGTTGAATGAATTCCTGATTCCCAAAACCAGTTGTCCAGTTCTTCTCCCGGAGAAAGAACAATCTCTCCTGATTCGGCGCTTTTTCTTAGCTCTTTCAGCCCCTTTGGTTCCCACGGGCTATAGTTTGAATTCATGCAGCATGATATAGCTCTGGAATATCTTGATATTTTCATGAAATACTTGGCCAATACAGACAACAAGGTAACCAGAGAAGAATGCGGTAAAAGCGATTGAAACCGTTTTACCGGAGAGAGGTGCTGAAAGGATAAAATGATGGGCAAAAGAATTGAGTGTAACCAAGAGGTTCTTATAGTTAATTTATTGCTTCAACCCTTATGTTATAGGCATTTAAGGCAAATCAAGATTATTTAGCGCAACATTTAAGAGATAAGAACTTCAACGACAAGCCATTAGTTTGTGTAATGGATGGAGCATTGTATTTATGGGCTTT
>JAJSZO010000138.1 GCA_030262795.1 Deltaproteobacteria bacterium
TTTGAGGGTGTATTCGGCGGGTTATTGGCAGGAGAACCGGAAAGTGTAGTTGTCTTTGCCAGCCGATTGCCGAGCGCATCATAAACATAATCCACAGTGGTTCCATCTCCGGATTCAACACCTGTCAAACGAAGCATATCATCGTATGAATAGTTTATCGTCTCGGTAGCCGCAAAAGCATCAAATGATGAAATCAATATGATTACGGCAAATAGCAAGCCTGTTGTCGCCTTTTGTTTTATAGACATAATAATATCAACCCGTCCCATTTTTATCCTCTATTTAGTGCCTGAACGAAAACTGCTAATTTTTCCAATTTCTGCATTAGGAGCAAATTTTAATCCTCAAAATACCCCATGTATCCCTGCGGTTAAAATTTGCGCCTTCCCTGAACTTGAAAAAATTTTCTAGTTTTTGTTCGGGCACTATTTAACACAACTAACGGCAGGTTTGTTACGTTCATAAAAAAAGGATCTGATCTCCATCAAATCCCTTTTTTCAATTTTTATAAGGATCTACATAAAGCTTTCGTAAAAAAAATCTCATAGTAAAAAATAAATATAATATACTTTAGATAGTACTGTCAAGCATTTCTCATTAGGCAGGGGGACGCCCATGCAGGGGGACAATGGCATTCGCTGGGGCACCGATCAATGGAGCTAATGACATAAGGCGGGACAGATGCTTTGGTGGATTCGAAGTCAAGGCAAGTTCCAAGCCCGAAGAAATGGAGGCGAAGGGTAGTCCCTAATACATGCCCCAGGTTCCAGCCCTGTAGTAATCCTGGAGAACCGGATTTAACCGGGTATTAATCTTGATCTTATCCATATGATTCGGATCAATTACCCCTTTGCCGAAATGGATCATCGAAACCATAGCGTTATTGTTGAGAAAACGGGTTTTAAGGCTGTCAAAGTCTGTGGTTAGAATTCTTTGTTTCAGGGTTTGTTCGTCCATTTCCGCAGACTTTACTCCCAGAACCCAGCCCCACTCACCCATGGTTGGAATCTGATTGTGATAGGCCAGGGAGGTAAATCCTGCTTTGTTGATTGTTTTGATAATGCACAAAAAAGCCTGTTGGGAAAAGTATGGGCTGGTTGCCTGGGTGACCATGACCCCGCCTGGTCGAAGATGTCTGGCCACCAACCGGTAAAAATTCACGCAATAGAGGTGCATCAGGTCAATTGAATCCGGATCCGGCAGGTCAATGATGACAGCTCCGTAATAATGGTCATCTTCTTTAAGAAACATACCGGCATCCTGGTTGACAACCTCTATCCGCGGGTCATTCATTGAGGCTTTGTTGATATCGACCAACGCCGGATGTTGGGCAGCCAAATCAGTCATGGCCTGGTCCAGGTCCACAATGGTAACCGATTTTACATCCGGGTATTTCAAAACTTCCCGTAGAGCCAGTCCGTCACCACCTCCCAGAATAAGTATATTTTTTTGATTGGCTGAAAGCTTCATTGCCGGGTGTACCAGCGGCTCGTGGTATTTTTCTTCGTCAAAGCTGGAAAATTGTTGCTGGCCGTTGATAAACAGCCAGTAATATTCCTTCCATTGTGTTATCACGATTTTCTGGTACAAGCTCTGTTGCGCGTAAATAATTTTGTCTTTGTATTGACGCTGCTCGCTGTACATGATGATCGGTTTGGCCAGGACAGTTAGGAAAATCAGAAAGAGACAACTTGCTGCAAAGGCGGAAACTACCACTTTTTTTCTTTGAATAAGATGAAAGAAAGACCACAAAAGAAGTGAAGCCACCAAAAAGTTAATGGCACCCAGAATGATTGGAGTATAGGTCAAACCAAGATAGGGCAGCGCAAAAAAAGCGAAGAACAAACCTCCGAGAAGTGATCCATAGTAATCTTTTTCCATCATAGTGGCGATGTTGTATTTCAGTTCTTCATGAGTCTCGTTAAGTCTCGTGACCAGGGGGATCTCAAGACCTATCAACCCACCGATGACCATGGCCGTGAGATAAATGAGGAGGTTGATGTGAGCAGTGTATGCGGCCAGACCATAAGCGAGGACTGTCGATGAGGAACAGAGTATGGAGAGACTGAATTCAACAAGAACAAAGGTGTCTAATAACCTGTATTTGAAGTACTTACTCAGTCGGCTGCCCAGGCCCATGGCAAATAGCATCAACGACATAACAATGGTCCATTGAAAGACAGCATTGCCGATGAGGTATGTGGCCAGTGTGGACAGGACGAATTCAGCTACAATACCGGCACAGCCGGTAGCAAAGATTGCTATTTTCAGGACAAGGCTTATACGGAACATTTCCACCTGTGCGGTTAGCTTTTAGCGTTCCCTATACGCACCAGTAGATAATAAAAGCTGCTGCGACGTAAGAAAAAGCCTCAATGTATGCAGCGCCTACGTTGGGTTTTTCCTGGTTGGCGATTTCGTCAGAGAGATTGACTGTCGGCAGGAGGATTTTGTCTGTGAGCAAACGAACCAGGGGAAGCAAGGCAAGTCCTATGGCGGCATATCCAAGATAGTCAGGCAAGTTTGTTGCCCAGGATTCAAAATCGCTTTCTGCGGCCAGGCCAATGATGACCCCGACGGCGATCAGAGCACCGGCAAAACTCACACCTGCGGCCACGTTATCTTTCTCAATCTCGTCATGGATGTTGTACGGAATTATAAGATTGTATATCAAACCGGCCAGGATTAAGATGATTTGTCCAATAGCCCAAAAGACGATTACAGTCCAAATATTTCCCCCCTGGCCCTGAACAGATCCGAACATAATAAAACCGGAAGCAATGCTCATTCCTGCTGAAACAGCCCCTGTTCCCTGGTTGTGATCTCTGATCAACTCTTCACTTATTTTGAATTTAAACAGAATCAGCTTATCGCAGATATACCAGGACGCATTGACAAGGATAATGCTTAAAAGACCGTAGATGCACAGATCCATAAGATCGTCAATAATGCTGATACCAGGTCCGATCAGAGTTCCCCCAATGGCCAGGACGAGACCGGAGTAATAACCTGCCATGGCAAGGGCCAGCGCAGCGTTGTCTTTTTCGACCAGCTCAAAGTTGAGCTTGTATTCCCGGTGCAGCAAGTCGTTGACTATCTTGCCGATGAATAACAGGACGTAAAAAGCGGCGATCAGGATCAAACCGGTAATAATGGTATCAAGTTTCATAGATTATTTCCCCCAGCTACCGCTCCGACCCCGGGCGCTTGTCCGGGTCCGGCCGGTGCGTTGATTGACTCTGTCGGAAAAAGAAGCCTGCCGTGCCTTCATCTTGGACATTCGCCGAGAGTAGAAATTTGGCTTCTGTTTTTTGGTCAGGGATCCATTGGTGCCGTATTCTTTGTTGTGCCCGAAATAAGGCCGATTTTGTGCGCTGGATCTGGTGTAATTAGTGTGATGATTACGGTAAATCGGATTATGCCCCAACAGGGCGGAGATAAAATGGTATTGCCCGTAAAATGCCCAGAACGACTGGCCGGATGAATTCGTGTTCCATTGTCCGTACCGCTCATTGCCGACATACTCATAACCGGGCGGCCCAATGGCCTTACTTTCTTTTCCTTCTTTCTTGACCCAGATGGTCATACCGAGAAAAGAAGTATTTTGCTTAAAATAGTTTTCAGGCACTTCAAGCCAATCAGTCTTCGTGGTCTTATCATCCATAATTATATGGTACTTATGATAATGAGTTTTGAATAAATTGCCTTCCTCCTTCATGTCTTCAAGAACTATTGAATACGTTGGCACGTTCTTTAGCGAAGCTCTGATTTTTTCTATGGGCAGACGAGAGCCTCCGCATGCACAAAGAAAAAATGAGGTCAGAATTGCAACTATTGCGACAAAACAGCATTTGTTCATGGATCGTTTCTTTCGCATTTTTTCACCCAAAAGATAAGGAACGTGGAAGTTAATTCGTCCACGTTCCTTAATGGCATGATAATTTTTAATTGTCAACATTCCGCAATGTTTCAATGAGTTTTTTCATGTCTTGTGGAACAGGAGACTCAAAAAACATTGCCTTTCCGGTTGCAGGGTGCGCGAATTCAAGCCGCCATGCATGAAGCATTTGCCTTGGCACAGATATGATTTTATTTAATCTGTTTTTTAACAGAAGCTTTTTTGCGGCCTTTTTGCCACCATAAACCTGGTCGCCCAAAACAGGATGGTTGATTGCAGCACAATGAACACGGATTTGGTGTGTACGTCCTGTTTTTAGATCAAACTCAAGGAATGTTGCCCCGTTAAAACGTTCAATTACTTTCCAAAGAGTTTCGGCAGAACGGTTTTTTCGGCTTACAGTTGACATCTTTTTTCTGTTGGAAGCATGTCTGCCGATCGGCAGTGAAATTGAGCCTGATTCAGATTGTACAACACCGAAGACTAACGCAAGGTAGAGTTTTTTTATCTTTCTTGATTTGAATTGAGCCGCAAGGGTTATATGTGCTGCATCATTTTTTACGGCCACCAGAGTACCGGATGTGTCTTTATCAAGCCTGTGAACAATTCCCGGCCTGAGTTTTTCTCCAATGCCTTTAAGCTCCGGGCAGTGATAAAGAAGTCTGTTTACCAGCGTCCCTTTATTATGGCTTGGTGCGGGATGAACAACAAGCCCGGGCTCTTTGTTGATTACTATTATATGGTTATCTTCATACAGTATATCTATATCGTGGGGCTCCGGTTCCGGTAGAACCGGTTCATGATCAATGGGAGGAACACTAACGCTGATATTATCACCGGTTTTTACCCTGTAGCCGGGCTTTTTAACTTTTCCTTGAACCAGTATTTCTTCTTTTCGGATGCGATCGGCTGAAAAAGATCGGGAACAATTGGAAATGTGGGACGCAATAATTGCATCAAGGCGCTTGCCGGATTCGTGTGCATTAACAAGAATGGTAAAACCGCCTTTGTAGGGCATTGTTGTGAATATATTCCAGCGGGTTACCCGCCTCAGAAAGGTTAAAATTTTGTCTTTCCTGTCTGCATGTGGCTACCAACTTAAGGCGGTACACCTTGTAATCTCAGGGTGTTACAGTAGGGTGGGCATCGCCCACCAATCTATGCGGTTTACAGAGATCACCCATTGATTGGTGGGCAGTGCCCACCCTACAAATTGTCCCGCTTTAAGTTGGTAGCCCTGCATGCAACTCACAGACAGGCTTGAACAGGGGAAACTCATCTATTCTTCGAGCGGAGTACTAAATAGAGATTCAATTTCTGACATTATAGTTTCTTCGTCAGTATTTTGGGCTGTTGAAAGTTCACTTAACAACAGTATCTTTGCTGTATCAAAAAGCTTACGTTCTCCAAAGGATAGATCTTTTGTTATTTTCAAAAAATAAAGATCTCTAAAAACTTCTGCTACATCATAAAGAGAACCGGTTTTTATCTTATCCATATATTCTCTATAACGGCGGTTCCAGGTCTGCTTATCAATAAGCGATTCCCGATCTGTTTTTATAACTTCGTAAATTTCAGGAATTTCTTTTTGGCTTATTACATTTCTCAGGCCGACTGATTCTACATTACAGATTGGAATCATTATAACCATATTTTTTTCAAAAACTTGAAGAATATAAAAATCATGTTTTTCGCCGTTTACGACTTTAGTTTCAATAGCTTTTATCTTTCCAACTCCATGGGCAGGATAGACTGCAAGATCACCTACTTTAAATTTTGGAATTTTGAGCGGCTTGTTATCTTCTTTGTTCTCGTTAGATTTTTTTAATTCCATTTTTAAATACCAAATATTTTATCAAAGATAAGAAACGATTATTATGTCCATTTATATCATTAATAAGCCCTATAATCAACAAAAAAAAGGATTGGCAAATAATTGCGCCAATCCTCATAGAGTCCGGCCGGTAAAAAAATAACTTTCACCATAAATTTAATGCTAAAGTAATTAATAAATTTAACAGGTTAATCAGTTGAACTTATTAATCTTTTGTCATTAAATATATTCATAGCTTTTTTTGTGCCTTTGCAAATAGTTGTAACTACTGCATCACGGGCTTTTTCGGTTATTTTATCTAAAATCTTTTTTTCATTTGTATTGAATTGACCCAGAACATAGTTCGCGACATCAATATTGTCCTCAGAACGTCCGATACCAATACGAAGTCGGATAAAGTTACCGCTGCCAACGGTTTCGATTATTGATTTTAAACCTTTATGTCCTCCATGTCCTCCATTTTCTTTAATTTGCAATCTTCCAAAAGCAAGGTCTATATCGTCATGTATGACAAGCATATCCTCAAATGGTATTTTGAAGTAGTTTAAAATTTTTTGGGCCGGAATGCCGCTCAAATTCATAAAAGCCATTGGTTTTGCAAGGATAATTTCAGAGCCTTCAATTAATCCGCGGCCGAATAATGCATCGAACTTTTTTTTTTCAACCGGAATAAACAAAAATTCTGCGAGGTTATCCAGTACCACAAATCCTGCATTATGGCGGGTCTTTACATATGAATCACCCGGATTGCCCAGACCAACCACCAGAAATGCTTTCTTTTGAGGCATACGGGTAACTATTCTTTGGTTTCGACTTCAGGTGTTTCTTCTCCTGCAACAGCTTCTTCGGCCTCTTCTTCACCTTCTTCGGCTTCTTCTTCTACTTCAGCTTTCGGAGCAAGTATTGTTATGACAGTAAAATCAACATCCGCAGGAATTTCAATATCACCCTGTAATGGAATTTCTTTAACGTGGATTGAATCTCCAATATCAAGGTCTGTTACGTCGAGTTCTATTGCATCAGGAATTTCACCCGGCAGGCAAAATATTTCCAGTTCACGCCTGATTATCTGCAATATTCCACCCAGTTCCACACCTTGTGATTTTCCTTTGGCAACCACAGGAACTTTGACACTAATCTTACGATCCATTGATATTCCATAGAAATCAACATGCAGATAGTCTCGTGAAACCGGATGGATCTGTAATTCCTTGATCATGGCAGGCCTGGAGGTGTTTTCGCCATTGAGGA
>JAJSZO010000139.1 GCA_030262795.1 Deltaproteobacteria bacterium
CTAATGCCGGTGCGTTGGCCACAAAAAAGATGGCTTTCTTAATTCCTGAGACCTCCACTAAAGTCATGGCGGAAGGGATATCAAGGTTTAAGGAAGAATATCCTGCGTTGGCTAAAAAAGTAGATGTACTGGTGTACCCAGGCAGGGATTTGGTGGAAAAGGTGATAGAGCCTGATCTGCCTGATTACGACATTATTTTTTTATATCATATGAACTACAAAGTTATGCTTGATATGGAGAATGATTTAAAAACAGCGCGAGCCAGAGGGGCTAAGGTTATCGGTCTTGGGGGGCACGATGTATTTCGAGCCAAGGGCTATTATAATGTGGATGTGGCAACCTGTCCTGAAGTGGCAACCTATTGGGAATATAGCGGCCCGGAAAATGTAAAACGTCTGATAGCATATCTCTTGCGTGAGTTTGCAGGAATGGCGGATATAACGGTCGAACCTCCTGTTGAAATGCCTTTAGAGGGTATCTATCATCCTGACGCTCCCGGTTCAAAGGTGTTTGAAACGCTTGAAAGTTACCTGAAATGGTACAAAACATCAGGGCACCTTATTAAAGATACACCATGGGTGGGACTCCTTGCCTATAATACCTTGAAGGCCAATGACAACATGGTTGAGGTTACTATAATCAGGCAGCTCGAAAAACAAGGGCTCAATGTAGTCTGCACCATTGGCTATCCAGCCGAAGACATGCTTCAAAAATATCTTTTAAAAGACGGAAATCCCCAGGTTGATATCATTATTTCACTTATGTTTTCCCACCCCAAAGAAAAATCCGTTAAGTTGCTAACCAATGCAAACATCCCTGTAATAAGGGCGATTTCCCTCTATAATAAGATTGAGGAGTGGGAAAAAAGCACACAGGGCGTAGAGGCATTTCAGTTAGCCTCTCAGATATTTCTTCCTGAGTTAAGCGGTCTGATAGAACCGATTGTGGTAGGAGGTAAACGCATATTTTTTGATGAAAAGACAGGAGTAAAAGTAACGGAACGGGTGCCTGTCAATGAGCGGATTAAAAAACTGGTCAGAAGGACAAAGTCATGGCTGAACCTGAAAAATCTATCCAACAACGAGAAAAAGATTGCTGTTCTCTATTACAATCACCATACCGGCAAACAGAATATCGGCGCAAGCTACCTTGATCTTTTTGCCAGCCTCCAGATACTTCTGGAAACCCTTGAAAGAGCAGGATATTTTCTGGGAAAAAATATTCCTCTGACAAAGGAAATACTGCAAGAAATGATCATACTGCAGGGGAGGAACATAAGCACCAAAGCGCCGGGGGAACTGGAAAAACTGGTTAAAGGCGGCAAGATCGTACTGGTTCCGGTTAAGCAGTATAAAGAGTGGTACAGTGATCTCCCGCTAACTTTCAGAAAAGGTGTAGAGGAAAAGTGGGGCAGCGTGGATAAAACAACCCTTATGACATGGGATGATAAAGAAAAGAAAAAATACATAGTTATCCCGGGGCTTGCCTTTGGCAATCTATTCGTCGGTCCCCAGCCGACCAGGGGCTGGCTGGAAGAATCAGACCATCTTTATCACGACATAACCCTGCCGCCGCACCACCAGTATCTTGCCTTCTATCTCTGGCTAAAGCATGAGCTCAAAGTAGATGCGGTTATCCACTTCGGCAAACACGGCACCCTGGAGTGGACTCCAGGCAAACAGGTAGGACTGTCTGAAAATTGCGCTCCTGATGTATTGATGCAGGATATTCCCGATATTTACCCGTATCTTATGGATGATGTAGGAGAGGGGCTCCAGGCCAAAAGAAGAGGATATGGGGTAATCATCGACCACATGATACCTGCTATAAAGATGTCCGGTCTTTATAAAGAATATGCAAAGATAAATGAGCTTATACCACTTTATGAACAATCAAAGAATCAGACGCCAGCGGTTGCGGAAAAATATAAAGAGGAAATTTTGAAGCTGACAGCGGAACTTGGAATCGGCAAGGACATCGGGGTAGAACTGGACAAGGAACATTTCGATGATCTCTTGGATTCCCTTCATGACTATATCGCAGAAATTAGGGGCCAGAGCATGCCTTATGGTCTCCATATCATGGGAGTTTCTCTAAAAGACGAGGGTCTTATCAGTATGGTGATGGCCATGCTGGGCGTGGAAACGGACATTCCCTCCATTCAGAAGATAGTTTCAAATATCCTGAAGATGGGCTGGAAAAAGATGAAAAAACATCCGGGCAAATATATTAAAAAGGCGGAAAAGATAGATGCCGTCTGTGAGGTCTTGCTGACAAAAGCCATTCTTGAAAAAATACCATCGGAAAAAGCTTTCTCAGAAGCCCTGGGTAAGAATTACGCCAGCGCTTCTTCTAAAGAAAAAAAATGGTTAAAAGAGATAATAGACAGAGGAATTAGTTATGCCGAAAAGCTCTGCCAATGTGACCAGGAGATTAAGAGCATTCTTAACGGCCTTAATGCAGGATATATCCTTCCAGGGCCGGGTAATGACCCTATCCGCGCGCCGGATGCACTCCCGACCGGTAGAAATTTTTACGGTTTTAACCCTGAAAAAATTCCAACAAGAGCTGCCTGGAAGGTGGGCAAAAAGTTAGCAGATGACCTGGTCCAGGGTTATCTGAAAAAGAACGGAAGATATCCGCACAAGACCGCCCTGATCCTCTGGGCTACAGAGACATTGAGACATCATGGGGTGATGGAGTCAAAGGCCCTTTACCTTATGGGGGCAAGGCCGGTGTGGGATGGAAGGGGTCGTATAAAAGGTGTGGAATTGATACCGGAATCGGAATTAAAAAGACCCCGTATTGATATCCTGGTTTCTGCCTCCGGGCTGTACAGGGATGTCTTTCCCATCCAGATCGGACTGATTGATGATGCTGTGCAAATGATTATTCAGGTAAAAAAGGAAAAATATGAAAATTTTGTCCGGCTTCACACACTGGAAGCCGAAGAAGTATTCAGAAAAAAGGGGTATTCAGAAAAAGAGGCCGCGGAATTTGCCCGCTTTCGCATCTTCGGTGCTCCCAATCAGGGATACGGCACAGGCCTGGACCAGGCAATCCCTGCCAGCGGTACATGGGAAAAGGATGACAAACTGGCGGATCTTTACATTAACCGCATGAATTATGCTTATGGCAGAAACGTTTGGGGTAAAAAGTCAAAAGATGCCTTCAAAGAGGCGTTAAAGGGGACAGACATGGTAGTCCACAGCCGGTCCACCAATCTCTTTGGAGTCCTTGACAATGATGATTTCTATCAATACATGGGTGGTCTGGCCATGGCAGTAAGGAATGTTTCAGGAAAAACCCCTGAATTGTATGTATCCGATGCCAAGGATCCTTCTTCTCCCAAGATGGTAAACTTTGCCAGGTTTATGGGGCTTGAGACAAGAGCCCGATACTTTAATCCTAAATGGATTACGGGGATGAAAGAACACGGCTATTCAGGGGCAAGGGAGATGGCGAAATTTGTCGAGCACCTCTGGGGCTGGCAGGTAACCACCCCAAAAGAGGTATCCAAAGAGATGTGGGAGCAGGCATACCAGGTATATGTGGAGGACAAATACGGGATGAAGCTGAAGGAGTTCTTTGAAAAACACAGCCCTCATGCTCTTCAGTCCATTACTGCCAGAATGATGGAAGTGGAAAGAAAGGGGTATCAGAAACTTGATGAAAAATTACTCCAAAAAGTTGCCGTCGATTATGTCGCCTCTGTGGTTACCCAGGGTATGGCCTGCTGCGAACATACCTGCAATAATATCGCATTAAATCAGTTTGCGGCTAATATCCTCTCCATACCGGGTCTTGTATCACCTTCGACAATGCTGAAATTTCAAAATCAGGTTAAATTGACCACCGGCCTTGATGTTAAGACACCGGATTGGGTCAAAGATACGAAGGAAAAAGAGGCGGGCGCAGGAACGGCGCCAGGCGAAGTGAAAGAGGAAGCCGGTTCTAAGAAATTGAAAGATGTAAAAGGCTATGAGATGAAAGAGAAAAAAGATGAGACAGCCACTGAACTTCCCACCTCAGGGGTATCGGTTGTAGCAATATTGATCGTACTTGGTATTGTTGCACTAATAGGGCGAGGCCTGTGGAAAGGGATGAGGCGTCAGCAATGATCATTGATAAATTGTTAATTGCTACAGGGGATTATCCGGAATATGTTTTTTAGAGAGGAAAGCTATGGGAAAAACGACTCAGAGTAGTTTCACGAGGGTAGCTATGAGCGCAGCTTGAGCAACCAGCATACCGGCAACCCACTTGATGATGCCGGCCTTTGATTCGGCAATTTCTTGTTTGAGTTCGGCACTTATCAATTTGGTGTCTTTTCGGACGAGTTCGATCTCTTTTGTCAGGTCGCTCCGGAGCAGCTCAATGTCTTTTTTGAGTTCAGCCCGAACAGACTCAATATCTTTTTTGAGTTCAGCCCGGACAGACTCAATGTATTTCGTAAGATTGCTTTCTGTGGTTTTGAGGTCATTTTTGCTGGCCAGATTTTCTTCCACGGTTTCCCTGAAGATTTCTGCAATTTCTCGGGCTGATTCCTCAGTAAGCCCGGTGGACTTAAGACGACTATAAATACGCAACGTATCAATAGCAAGCGGCATTTCCCAAAATTCCTTTTGATTCTCAAGGGTTTTGCTAAAGGCTGACTCAGCTGCTCCAAAAAACTTTATGACACTAATTATCACGCTGATATTTTATTGTCAATTATTTTTACGACCGATCAATTCCGTAGCTATAGCATTGTTCATCCGGAATCGGTGATTGTTGTCCTGTTATTTCTGCAAAAGGCACCTTTAAAAAAACATTGACAAAGATTATTTTTTTGATTAATAGAATACTCTATTCAGATTTATATTATAAAACTTTATAAGGGATATCTTGCGGGCGTCGGCTTTTAGAAGAGCGCGGTGAAAGTGAGGGCGTAACTTGGGTTGTGGTAGAAAACAAGAAAAAACAGCCAGGGACTCCTGAGGCAGAGGAAATAGAAAATGAACAAGAATTCTGCTCTCTCTTTTTTTATTCAGTCATGTTTCGGAAACGTCGATGACGGCACCAGGCGCGATCTGGAGAATATCAGCCATTTCCACGCCAAGAAAAAAAGAGAGTTTCTCTTTCATGAAGAAGAAGAAGGCAAATTTGGCTACTTTCTTGCCTTCGGCAGTGTAAAGCTTTTTAGGGCAAATACGGATGGCAAGGAGGTGGCCATCAGGTTTATCCGTCCCGGAGAGTTGATTGGATGGCTTGTAGTACTCGTGGAAGGTCGGTATCCTGTTAGCGCCATCTGTTTAAAACATGTCGAAACCCTGGCTATTGATATCAATGGACTGCGTGGTATGCTCAGTGATTGTCCAAATTTTGCAATGCGCATGTTTGAATATATCGCCAGGCGGCAAAGAGACTGCTTAAACAGCATAAAAGATCTGGCGATTTCCTGTCCTGGGAAACGTTTTCTGAATTATTTAGATCATCTTTCCATGGATGCGGGTTCTTTCTTCTTTCAACTGCCTGTGCCCAAGCATGAAATCGCGCTTTTGCTCGGAATCACCCCTGAAACGCTTTCCCGCCTGATTCGCAAGTTTATTAACGAGGATATTATCACCGTCAAAGGCCGAGAAATATGCCTTATCAAACAATCACATTATTACGACGATTCCGGTGATATCGTCCGTAAGTCTATTCGTAAGCCATGGGCTCTTGGAGAAATGGCAATTGCTGGCAGATCCACCGGTTCATCGGCACTGTTTTCTCCATAAGTCCCTTCTGCCTCCCCCCTCCTAATATTATCGGAACTGCACCTCTTTTTTTATAAAAGATCCCTTTTTCTTGATTTCAATCAAGGAAATCTATTTTGTACTCTTGTATAGGACGTGTCAAACGTGGAATTTAAGATTGAAGTCAAGTGGTCTTGGCACACCACATGTCAGTATTTTTATTGTGAGACGATATAACTGAGGGGAGACGGGTTTATAAAATGCAAAGCATATATTTTTCGGCAAGGGTTTTCTTTGCGATAGTTTTGACACTTATACTATATTCACCCGGATTTGCGGGCAATGATTCAAAGTCTGTAGAAATGGAAACGATGACGGTTACGGCCACCAAGTCAGAAAAAAACATTGACGGCGTTTCGGCGTCAGTTGTGGTTGTGGGCCAAAAGCAGATAGAAAAGATGGGGGCTGTTCACCTGAAAGACATTTTTGAAAAAACTCCAGGACTTACAATTCAGTACGGGACATTCCCCGCGGCCAGCAGCGCTTCAAAAAATTCGATATCTATCAGAGGGTTGGGATGTTTCGGCACTCTGTTTTTGATTGATGGAAGACGGCTTGCAAATGAATTGCCTTCGTATGACTTGGACAGGATTCCGGCCTCAATGATTGAGCGGATCGAAATCATCAAGGGGCCGATGAGTGTGCTCTATGGAGCGGACGCTGTCGGCGGAGTAATCAACATTATCACAAAAAAGCCGAAAAAAGGGCTGCACGCAAGTGTTGATGTGGAAGGCGGAATAAACAACGAGGGGGAGGCCGAAAAAGGCACTGCGAGCTTTAACATCAGAGGCAAATTAAACACCTTCGGCTATATTTTTTATGGCAATGTGTCGTCAAAAGAGCCGTACAGCGAAAAGGAAACTACAGATACGGCTATAAAGATCTCAAACGGCTCCGACCCTTTTATCAGCCAAAACGTAAAAGACTCTTACGATGTAGATGTCACTTATAGGGAAGACTCCGAAGTGTATACGATCGGTTCAAGACTTGAATACGATATAGGCGCTATTGCTACGGTCGGGGCCGAATTCAATTATTTTCATGAGGAACTGGACGGGGAGTACAGATCTAAGTTTTTTCCAGCGCATGGTCAAAAATTCTTGGCATTTGATACACCTGTTCACTCCACAGACGAAAATGAGAGACTTGATTTGAGC
>JAJSZO010000140.1 GCA_030262795.1 Deltaproteobacteria bacterium
ATATATTACTATATCCCTCTATGCAAGGATAATAAACCAAAGGTTCTCATATTCTGCATTCTCCCGCAGGGTTATGAATGGAAGATGAAAAAGGCGTGATCTGTATTTTACAGATGCTGCCAAGGCTTTTGCCTTGTTTTTTCTGGCGGCATAATCCGCAGCAACGAATCCACCAAAATAGCTGGCCTCTTTTCCTCTGTGGCATTTTCTATCTTGCCGACCAGATTGGGATGGCAAAGCCACAAAAATTGCATGGGAACGAGTAAAGCTCACATCCCCCACACTTTTATCTTTTTTTGCCGGTACACTTCCTCTTGCTGAAATATCTTTTTATCCCAAGTTTTATCTTTGCTCCGATCAAAAATAACGAGATGCCCCTCATCTGTTCCGCATTTATCCATATAATTTAAGGTTTGGCTGAGACCATCCTTTATAGTTCGTTCTCATGCGTCCTATGCCGTACTCTCGCTCTACACGGCCTCCACCATTAATAATTCTCTGAAGAAACGCCTGAAGCAAAAGTTGAGGTCCGGCTTTTTTGTAATCGAATCTTTCAACCCAGTGTTCCGAGTGCTTTCGAAAGAATTCCTGAAAAGCAGTTAAAAGTTTATCCATATTCAAACGACTGTCCTCAGAACAAATATACCATGCCGGATCATGGCTGATAGTTAATTGTGTGCTGTAAGTCAGTTCTCTTGGTATGATCTCCTGATATATTCTGTTGGCAATCCGTATCTGTCCCTCTGTCCGAATCAGCCCCAGGTCGCGAACATAGTAAATATCATCCACGGGAATCTGCTAGGGCTGCTCACCACCTGCCAATATCGGCTCAATGACACGCCTTACACGCTCTTCCTCCAGCTTGTCTGCCAGTTGATCAATATGAGTATCTCTCCTGAGAATGATATTTTCTTTGGCCTCATTGATCATATCCTTTGTAATCGGTTTGGTTCGATCACGCCCATTTTTCATATCAAAACAGGCTTCATAGCCAAGAGCGTTCACTAACCATGGTTGCCCCTGGGTTAAGGCCCCAGACCAGATTCAGCGCTTCGTCTTCAAACACCTGACCGGTTTCCTCTGTATGCTGACTATAAAGAGCAACTACCTCTTTCCTGGAAAAATCTCCCAATCTCAAGGATTTGGCCTTGATATTAAAGACGCTTCCACCGGTAATAATCGCCTTTTCCCGTGTTGAGCGTATCCTGTAATCTCGAACATCCCGAACACCGCACAGGATAATACTTTGAGGAAAAGATGCAGGACGTTTGGAATATCCTGTTCGCAATTGTCGTAAAATCGAAATCAGAGTATCGCCTACAAGCGAATCTATTTCGTCTATGAAAATCACAAGTGGCAGTGAACTTTCTTTGGCCCAAAGAGACAGCATTTTGTTCAGGGCTCCGTATTCACCACTCTTTTCCAAGACCTGTAACCAGTGGGATTCAGGAAAATCATCATTTAGAAAATCAATAGCCCTGGATGCCATTTCATCCAATATTGCCCTCATACCTTGTCGCACATCCTCTCTTGCGGCCTGGGCAGATTCTACGTTGAAGTAGAGACATCTATATTGACCGCCGGCATTCAAATGCTCCATTAATGCAAACAGGCACGTTGTTTTACCGGTTTGTCTCGGAGCATGCAAAAACAAAATACTTTTCCTGATTGATCAGAGAAAGTATTTCTTCCAGATCAAATCTGTTTAATGGAGGTAAGCAGTAATGCTTTTTGCGATTAACAGGTCCTGCGGTATTAAAAAAACGCATAGTGATTTCCTCGTTTTAATGTTTGGTTTTCTTTCATTCTTTCAAAACTCATATTTAGGGCTCCTGATGCTTTACCTCACCACCACCGGAAAGTTCGGCATGGTCTTTGGTATCTCCGTGGTCGGGTGCTGGCTTCCATTAGTGAGAGCCTTGACCCGCTTGGTTATATACAGATCAAGTTCCTTTATATCAATGGTTCGGTCGTCATCATAATCGGCTTTGCCTTCCAGCCCTTCGATCAGAGCCATGGTAAAAGCCCCGTGCCCCCAATCGGGGTGTTTCTGGCTGAGTTCCCTGCCGGTTGAAGCGGTCATGATCACCACGCCGCTATCAGCAGCGATCAGGTCCCGCAATGCTTTCGTAATATCGCCGGCATCCCTGCGTTTGCCGGTTATGCTTCCGCTATGGCGGGTATCTGCCAAGAGTATTACCTTGGAAGGAAGGTTGCTTATAATATCTTGAAAATCAAACCACTTGACCCCGGAAAAAATCAGGTTGTCCGGGTCTCCGTCATGGGGCAGAAAGTAATAGTTGTTGCGGGTGTCTTTAATCCCGTGTCCTGCAATAAAGATTACAGCCAGATCCTTTTGTGTGGATTCCTTGTAAATCCAATCCAGGGACATTAGAATATCTTTTTTTGTGGCATTTTTGTTGGTGAGTACTTTGCTGTGAACCTTATTATAAAACCTTCCCTGCTGCGATTCCAGCGCCTTTGCAATCCCCTTTGCATCCTTGTCCGCATAGTCCAGGCTGTATTGCGGGTTCTGGTACGTGGAAACCCCGATAGATAATAAATAGAGGTCAGGCTTGTACAAGTTCCCGGCTGAAGAGACTGACGAGCGCTCTGATGATTCCCAGACAACATTGATGATTTCTGGTTCTGACTCGGCATGTTTGTCGGATGCTATCACGGATATGCGGTTATTCGATTCCGTTAGGGGCGCCCACAAATCCAGTTCCGCTGTGAGGTTCCCGGATTGTTTTTTAGATTTAACAATAGCTCTGCCATCCAACCTTCTGCCGTTTATCAAAACCCAGATATCTTTGACCGGCTTATTATTTATGGATTTGGCAAAGGCTTTGATATGCACCTTGTTTTCATGGACAATTATGTCCCGACTGTCAGGTGTTTGTATAAACACTGCCGGCGGAAGCATGTTTTTGATATCAGCGATACGAGCCTTCTTGACCTGCTTCTGCCTTGGTTTCTGCTGATTTACAACCTGGACGGCTTTATCAAGGTCTCCTCCTGCGGCAATGTACTGGGCAGCGATCTCCGGGGAGTAAAACCTGTCCGCAAATCTGGATCCTGGATAGTACAGCGCGGATTGATCTTCTCCCTGGTTGATGTGCCAGCCGATGTAGTCATCCCCTTTCAGGGAGGCTGTGTAATACCCTGCCGGTGTCCAGGCCACCCACTCGTTGTTTGTTCCCTGAAATATCGTCAAAAGCAGCTTGCCGGTTTCGATCTCCCAGAGCCTTACGGTCTGGTCACTTGAACCGGAAACCAGAAACCTGCTGTCTGGTGAACAGGCCACACCCAACACCCCACCGGTATGGCCGACAAACTCATGCAGTTTTTTGCCGGTTTGAAGGTTGTAGGAAGTAAGAACACCATTCATACCGCCACTTACAGCAATCCGGCCGTCCGAGGTCAGGGTCAGGCTTCGATGGTCGTAACCATCAGTTGAATCGCGGGTAATTTCATGCAGGACAGAGCCGTTTTTTAAGATTTGCAGGGTTTTGTGGGTTTTGCCGTTTTCAGTTCGAATCGACCATGGGCCCACAGATTCTATGCCCCGAACATAGCCTCTGTCGCTTTTAAGTTCAGGCCCAAGGGATAGCTCAAAGCTCCGGCCGGATTTTATTGCAAATGACTGGTCCAGGGATCCATGACCAAACAGACGCTCTCTTTCAAAGATCTTGCCCCATGCAATGGACCTGCCGTCCTTGCTGAAGCCTGCACTCCAGATTATTTTACCTTTGCCTGCAAGCTTATGTTTGACATTACCGGTCTTGATATTCCAAAGGTAGATTTCATTGTCGTCCCCTCCGCCGGTTGCGGCAATGACGCAGTCAGGGGAAACTGCCGTGGCAAGTACAATGTTTTTATGCATGGTAAATGATGTCATCTTTTCTCCTGAGGGGATGGAGAAGACGTTACATTGATTCCTCCCTGTACCCTTACCACCAATACCAGATAAAACATATTTACTATCCGGCGTTACTGATAAACTCAAAACTGACCGATTTAGTATTGCAAGCACCTTTATAAACTCCCCGCTGCCGCCATCCCACAGTCTTATGGTTTTATCCCAGCTTCCCAAGATATACCTCCCATCCGGTGTAAATACTACTGAAGCTACATCATCGCCATGCTCCTGCATGGTTGTGATCAGGCGTCCGGTATTTACATTCCACAGCTTCAGGGTATTATTATCACTTCCGGTCACAGCCTTGCTGCCGTCAGGAGAAAATGCTACAGCATAGATATATTCTGTGTGCCCTGTAAGCTCATGCAGAGTTTTCCTGGATTCCACATCCCATATCCGGGCTGTTTTATCAGAACTTCCGGATATAAGCCTCCTCCCGTCCGTGGAAAACGATAAACCCGATATAACATTACCATGGCCATTGAGCAGGGCATTTACTTCACCGGTCTTAAAATTGATCAGGCGGATTCCATAACGAGAAGTATATCCCCCTACAGCCAGCCACCGGTCATCAGAAGACAGGGCCGCGGCAAAGATTTTCCCCTCATTTCCTTCTCCAACCTGGCCCCTGATCACACGCACGATTTCGCCGGTTCGGATATCCCAAACCCTCACGGTCTTGTCATCGCCTGCAGAGACAAGGTATCGGCCGTCTTTGGTAAACATGACATCTCTTATCACAGCCTTGTGCCCGCCGGTATCAATGGTAAGAATTGGCTCTTCAGAAAACCCCGGACACGGGCATAAGATTACGAACAGAAATATAATGACTGCCTGTTTGATTTTTTGTATCGGTTTCATGGTTATAAAAATTCCTTTATTCGATTTTTCCATGCTTGGATATTTATTTTTCACCATATAATATCAATAGGATAAGCTTTAAAAGCATAATCTCAGGCAATGACAGGAACTTTTTCGGAAATTCCCTGTGCAATAATAAGCCTGTCAAACGGGTACCGATGATGAAGTGGAAGTTTCATCATTTCAGAAAGCGGTATTTGTTCCCGCCTTCTCTTTTATTGAGCTTTTTAATAAACTCCTGAACATCGTTCCAAAACACACTCTCCACAGGGTAATCATCACCTTCCTTAAACCTTGACGGATTATTTTTCATAACCTTTTTCCACTGTCCCTGACTCACCTCGGTAGTCTGCATGTAAAATCCCCTGGTCAGGGTAACTTTAGGCTGGTTTTCATATCACTTAAATGTTGCGCAAAATTTAAGTTAATTGCTGTCATACGTTATAAGATAGAGGTTTGCAGGCATTTTGTCATGTAGAAACCTCGAACTACTATGTTTGATTAATGAAAATTTCATAGGTTAACGTCCGTCCACGCAGACTGGTGGCTATTTCATGGTTTAGAAGTTTGGAGGAAGAACCGGTAACAAAAATTTGCAGGTTAAATGTATCATAAATTCTACGCACAAAGCGTTCCCATCCCGGAACATTTTGAACTTCATCAAGAAAAAGATAAACTTTTTCATCCCGTTTTTGGGGGTAAAGTTCAAAATATGCCTCAATGAGATCGTCAAGGTCTTTTAATCCTAAAGGGTAAAGGCGGTCATCTTCAAAATTAATATATACAATGTTGCGCGGATCAAGCTCTTGACGTAATTGGTTTATAAGTAAATAGAGCAAAAAAGTTTTGCCGCTTCTTCTGACCCCGATCAGGGATATGATTTTGCGGCTGTCAACAGGAACATTATAATCACGCTGTACCACCTGTTTGGACGGCGCTTCGTGAAAATCAGTTATAAGACGTTTAAAAAGTGTTCTCATCATATGAAATCAACCTTTTTTGCAGGGAAGGTTATATATTATTATATCCCTCTATGCAAGGATAATAAACCAAAGGTTCTCATATTCTGCATTCTCCCGCAGAAAACGAAGCTCCATGTGAAAGCCTTCTGTATCTTCAATAAAATGACAATATTTTAAAAGTTGTGACGCAATGAAATCTTCAAATCTCGCGCCATGATCAGGAACAATGGACCAGTCCCATAAATAGAGTTTTCTTTCCTTTTTAACCGCTCTTGTTTTTGGCGGGCCGTATGGCGAAATGCGAAAACAGTAATACATCCTTTCAAATATCTTAAGCCACCGTTCTACAATTGCTCTTTTTATCCAACATTGTTAGCAATTCTAATTATGCCATTTTGTAGGTTGGGTTGAGGTACGAAACCCAACGATTATGTAGGGAATTGGCCTAAATTTGTTGGGTTTCGCTTAGCTCAACCCAACCTACGCCTTGATCAATTTCCATAATTAGAATTGCTGCATTCCTAATCTTTCCGGATTGTGAAAACTCTATTCCTTCAAGTTCAAGCAAAGCCCGCTTCATCTGCTTGCTTTGAAATCCACCAGGCTCTCCATTGGATCTGACAGTTCTATGGCATGGAATGATTACAGGGAAAGGATTGTGTGCAAGGGCTCTGCCGACTGCTCTTGCACTGCCCGGAATTCCCAGACTTTTTGCAATCCTTCCGTAAGTGCTTATCCAGCCACGCGGGATCCTGTTTTGAGATAGAAGAACTCTCTTTTGAAATTCAGAACACCTGTTAAAGGCAATAATATCGAACTTAAAATCAACGGCTTCACCTGCAAGAAAACTTTGAATCTGTTCACCAAGCTCTGCAATAACAGAGCAAGATCGACGGCCGGAGCCGGCAAAGTTCATCAGGACAAGACGTTCCACTTTAGTCTGTTCATTGGGAAGAAATATCCGATAAACCCTTGGTCCTTTTTCGGTTTCCTTCCAGACAATACAAAATGTGCCAAACGCAGATGGCAGCGATGTATGAGAAAAAAATTCCATGAAAATTTTCATAATCCTTAGGAACGTGGACGAATTAACTTCCACAAGCAGGCGCATAGATTTGGGTCGGATCACCTATCATGCATATAGGACG
>JAJSZO010000141.1:0-3094 GCA_030262795.1 Deltaproteobacteria bacterium
CTGCAGCAGGCGGCGTCGTTCCTGCAGCAGGCGGCTCAATGGACGTTATCTCACGCGCTGTGAGACTGCGCGTGGAAACCGCTTCATCGGGTGTCGGGACGGAGACCATGATAGGGCCATTGCCGTTTACGTCAACCCAAGGCCCCGTCCATTCCATGCCTTTGGTAAAAATGCTTCCCTTCACCACAACGCGTACTTGGTATTGGTACTGCGTCCGGAAGTCAGGCTGACCCGTGAAAATCTCCCAGTAACGCGGCGTGTTCTGGTCCTCATAGGAAAACGTAAAACGAGTGGGATTGCGGTCCTGTCCGTCGTGGGTTTTACCCAACGCGCGGAAGGAGACTTCAATAAATTGTTTGGAGTTTTCCAACTCAACGTTGGTAATAATTGGGCCTACTTCCAACTTACCCACAGAGTCGGCGCGAATCTCCAACGTGATGTTATCGGTCAAGGTTCCATATTCGCCAGGATCAAGTTCGACCTCGTCTTTCTCAACGAAAACCCGCATGTACGGATTGTCGCTTTCCCCAGGCGGCTCCAGAAAATGCACTTTGCGTTTTACGAACGTCTTTGCAGGCTCCCATCCTGCCGGCGGATTGACTACATCCGAAAAAGCCTTCATCGCGATGCCAGGACGCCACGTTTGCTCTTCGTTGGCTTGAAAGACTTGCCCCGCCCATTGCAATTGGCCATTGGCGTTGGGATAACCGATTTGGCAAGAGAGAAACGCCACAGGCTCGCCGACCCACTGCTTTGCCAGATCGGGCCAGTTCACCACCGGCTTAATGATGCGGGAAACCTTGCGGTCCCAGTCGTCCAAGTAGAGCGTAGTGAAATATTTTTGCTCGGATTGAGGATCACCCTTAAGCTCGTTGTAAAAACCTTCTAGTGTGCTGCTAATGGTGTGATTGAGGATAAACCGCTCGTTGACGGTCTCATCGTACTTGAGATTAAGATGCGTCTCATCGCGGCGATATTTCAATGCCACACCGCCCCCCCCGCCAAACAAACCGCTTAACCAACCGCCGGTTGAGGCTTTTGCAGGCTCCACTTCGGGAGGCGCCGGTTCAAAAATGCGCTTCTCAGCCTCCTCCGTGAACTTCTTGAAAATCATGTCAATACGCTTGTTAATCTTCTCACGCATTTCGTCGGCATTCGGCGTGGTGCCGTCAATCGTCAGATCGACCGTAATCCCACCATTAATCACCAGCTTGTTGAACTCGGCTTTGATATCGGCGGAAAACCACCAATAACGCCCCGACGCGTTAGCGGAAAAGTGTTGAAAAACGCGGTCCCAATTGCCACGAATCTTCAAATGAATGCTTTCACTCCACACTTTAAGCTTCAAGGACTGCGTGACAGACACCGGGCTATAGGCGCCCCTGAATCCTTGCCAAAGAATTGCCGTGGGGTAACTACCCATCAACGCGGTGAAGGCATGATCACCCGCTGGGTCGATAGAACCTGGGCCTTGGCCTTCCATCTTGACGTACCAAGCGTCGAGGCTTGATGCGTCTCTGTCCATATCGCGTTCATTTACCGTCCGCGGCATATCCATCATGCGCGGGTCTAACACACCACGGCTCTTGGGCACCGCTCCGCCTGGAGCGGAAGTGCCGGGTGCGGAGGCGCCGCCCGTGATGGCTGGCGTTGTTGTCCCTGGTCCTGTCGTAGCTGTGCTGCTAGATGCAGTTGTGTCGGGCATCGGTACGGTTCCATCTGACATCGGCGACAAATTCGAAATCGACATACGACTGTCCGCGACAGGCATCACACCGAATTTCGGCGCCGCCGGAGAGCGCCAACCCCAATAACGATTGTCCGAACCGCGAAACTTTTGACGCAATTGCTCGTGCGATTTTTCCAGCACACCGCCCGGCGGTTCCGCCGTTGTGGTAAGCGAAAGCACCCCGCCGGCGACCTCACGCGTTCCTTCCACGCCGACATGCGTACCCTCGCTTTGCACGCCCACGAAGTGTAGTAGATAAAATTTGTAATCGCCTGTGCTCGCGTTGCGCGCAATACGAACGTCTTTCGGCATCCAGTAGTAATAGGGTGACTTTCCTTCGCGTTGCATTTCGGAGTTGTTTTTGTCGGGCAAATACATGATGCGATAGGTATATCCGCCCTCGGTAACGACGAATTCCTCAATGTTACCTTCGTAGACTGGACCTTTGGGATCTGACATTTTCTTTACCTCCGTTATTTAGATATGATTTTAATATACTTAGAGCCCTTCGGGCGAACTGTTGAGCCGTAAAGCAATCTATCTAACAGCTCAATAAACCCAGGGCATTAATTTCTATATTCACTATTGAATACATGGGGCTGTTCCCAGAACAGGCAGAGTCTCGGACATATGAGGCATTGGTTCCTGCTGATAATCTCTAACCTATTAATAAAATTAACTAAAAAAAGGTACGTCCCGGCCCGCATGGAATCACAAGTTGACCAGCAAATGTTCCCACAATTTTTGTCAGTGTCAGCTTATCAAGATTTCTCCCTACAGTCGAAATGACATAGGGCTATAGAGCAGGGCAAACGCATTTGGATATACTGATTTTTCAATAAGTTAAACAAACTCCCAAAATTAAGATGACTCGTATTGCCCGCAATTTCATCTATAGAAGCAAGAGAAGTAGCAAAAGTAGCATCAACTTACCTGAAAGTGGCTAAATTCGGACCAATCCAAGTGCGGCTATAGAGTTGTCAGTTATTAATTAAAATAAGCAAGATGGGTGCCAGGAGTTGATGGTCATGGATTATAATCTTCAAATGCGGACAAAACAAGAGTTTTGCCGGGATGCGGTCATTTGGGTATGAGCTCATTATACGAGAAGTGTAACAGGTTAATGTTACACATTTCAGGTTGAGTCGGGAGAAAAGAGGAAATGCAAGGCGCAAATGTACAGAGTAAACTGTCAATAAGACACAAGAAATCAATAGATTAATCGGAACAGAAGGGCTCGGAAAAACAGCGGCCTAAGGTGTCACACCATTATGTCACAGCCAAGAGTTACAATGTTACAGTATTTTGCTGATAAAATAATTAGCCACGGACCCACCCCGATACGGTCATTCTCTGGCCCAGTCC
>JAJSZO010000141.1:3194-6841 GCA_030262795.1 Deltaproteobacteria bacterium
GATAGTCCCTACAAAACAGTAGTGGTAAATTTTTTGCTCTTTGCAAAACCTTGATTTTATTAAAACGGTATTTTGAGCATGGGGAAGATGACCGCTATAAGTTGTTGATTTTATTAACCCCCATTGCTTTGTAGGGACTACCCCCTGTATCAGTTAACCTCCCGTGTCTTAAAAAACTCTATCTCCGGCCACTCTTCCATACAATAACCAAGCTGCCATTCACTCGTCGTCAGAAAGGAGAGGCAGCCTTCAGCATCTCTTGCCATACTATTTATATTTTTTTTCTCAAATTCAGCCATTTTTTTACGATCATCACACCTGACCCAGCGTACCACATTAAAATTCACAGGTTCATATATGGCATCCACACTATATTCTGCCTTGAGACGGGCCATGGTCACATCAAACTGGAGGACACCAACAGCCCCCAGAATATAGTCTCTTCCTGTAACAGGCATAAAAACCTGGATAGCCCCTTCCTCTGCAAGCTGGTTCAATCCTTTCTGAAGGTGCTTGGCCTTTAACGGGTTCTTCAGACGCACACGCCTGAAATGCTCGGGTGCAAAATTTGGGATCCCGCTGAATTTCAAAGGTTCTTTTTCGGTAAATGTATCGCCGATCTTTATGGTTCCGTGGTTATGGATACCAATGATATCTCCTGGAAATGCCTCTTTAACATTCTCTCTGTCCTGTGCCATAAATATGGTTGCATTGGCAAAAGTCACCTCTTTTCCAATCCTGTGGTGAACGACTTTCATTCCTCTTGTAAATTTCCCTGAACAGATCCTGACAAACGCAATCCTGTCCCTGTGAGCAGGATTCATATTTGCCTGTATTTTAAAAGCAAAACCTGAAAATTCTTTTTCGTATGGCGAAACCTCACGAGAAACAGCCTGTCTCACACCTGGATGAGGGGCCAGTTCTACAAATGCATCCAGCATCTCTTTAACACCGAAATTATTAATAGCGCTTCCGAAAAAGACCGGCGTTTGGCTTCCTTTTAAAAAATGTTGGCGTTCAAACGGATCAACAGCGCCTTCAAGCAGCGCAATGTCTTCACGCAATTCATCGGCCTGTTCCTTTAAAAGTTCATTTAGAACAGGATCAGACAGATCATTAATAACGATCCCTTCATGCCCAAGGGTTTTTCTGCCCGGTTCAAAAATATGCAGTTGTTTGTGAAAGAGATTATATACACCTTTAAAACGCTTACCCATACCAACAGGCCAAGAAAGCGGTGTACATTCGATCTGTAGTTTATTTTCAATATCATCAAGGATATCAAGCGTTGCCATACCTTCACGATCAAGCTTGTTTATGAATGTAATGATCGGGGTGTTGCGCATCCTGCAGACCTCCATGAGCTTTTCGGTCTGAGGTTCCACCCCCTTGGCACTGTCAATCACCATCAGGGCACTGTCAACAGCAGTCAACACCCTGTATGTATCTTCTGAAAAGTCCTGGTGGCCAGGTGTGTCGAGCAGATTAATCTCAAAATCCCTGTAGTTAAACTTCATTACAGAAGTTGTAACTGAAATACCTCTTTCCTTTTCAATAGACATCCAGTCACTAATAGCATGTCGGGACGCTTTCCTTGCCTTGACGGCCCCTGCCTGCTGGATCGCCCCGCCAAAAAGGAGAAGCTTTTCCGTCAGCGTGGTTTTGCCTGCATCAGGATGGCTGATAATGCCGAATGTTCGTCTCCGATTAATCTCTTTTTGATTAAAACTATCCATAAATTTTTCTTTATTTACCTCATTCCGCGAGCCGTTCAAGCGCTCTGTCATACCCGTTGATAACATTTTTCCATAAAAAGGACGTCATTTTCTTTGTCAGCCTGCTCTGAATTTCTTCATACTGCTTATAATCCGAAATTATCAGTAAAAGTTTTTCAATAAGATCCTGTCTGTTTTTATACAAAAAGTACTCATGGAACTCTTCAGGAAGTATTTCGGGATATGAAAGCCTGTCAGGCAAAAGTGGCACACATCCCATCAGCATTGCTTCTATCACGGAAATACCGAAGTTCTCCTGTATTGCAGTGCTTATAACAATTGCACCACGTTTAAGCCATTTTTCATACTCCTCCCTTAAAGGCACATATCCGAACTGAAGTATTTTGCCCTCAAACTTTTTTTCCGCTTCTTTAAACTCTTCAGGGATCTTGCCAAAATTTTCTCCCATAAGCGCTAAATTAAAATCAAGCCCCATGTTGTTTATCTCTTCAAGCGCACTGAAAAACATTTCACAGTTTTTGTCAAACCCCCACCTGTGATTCCAAACAATGAGAGGAGGCTCTGTTTGTTTTTCAACATCAATATCTCTGTCAAACGGCAGAGTTATGCCAGGGTAAAGCACCTCTGTTTTTTCACGTATTTTATCTGCAATTCCTTTTGGCTTATAGTCACGCCCCCTTTTCAGAAACTTTGGCACAGCATTCAAAAAAGCATCCTTATGCATGTTTGAATTAAACACAACTATGTCAGCCACAAGTGCGGTAGTGATGTTTATCATCCCCAACTGAAAGGCGCCCTTATCTCCCGGCGGTTGTGGATAAGTCATCTGGTTTTCATGAAAATACGCCAGAACAGGCGGGCACTGTGAACCGACAAGCGCCTTAAAATCAGCGAGGTTGAAAAGATCGGTCACAATAATACCGTCATATTTTTCAAGTCGGGGAATGTTATCTGCAATATAAAGCGCCGCGCCAAGCATACGCCAGCGCCAGTTTTCGCCAGGCATGGCCACAATATCAATATTATGCGAGGAATGTTCAGACAGTCCGTTCACAAAAAGTGAATGCGAACCTATACAGTATGTTTCTATAAAAAAATAATTCAGAATTGTTCACCATGGTTTTAAGGGACTTAGAAATAAATAATATATCAGGCACAGGATTTTTGGTCATCTTCAAGGCATGGCTGAAAACGCATAGCAAGCAAGCTATAGGCGGGACAGATGCTTTGGTGGATTCGTGGATGTCGAGGCACTCGCATGACAAAACGCAAGGAAGGCGAATAGCGAGCTATTTAACCGACGAGCAACGCAGTCATGCGGGATGGATCGGCGCATCACAGCTTCAGGTTACCTTTGCCCGATCTCAAATCCCAAAAATATTGAAATAGCTCGCTATTTCATCAACTTTTTGTGATCTGAGCCTATATTTGAGATTTGGGCAAATTCGACCCAAATCTGTGCGCCTGCCAGGGGAAATTATTTCGTCCCCGTTCCTTATTTTTCTTTTTCCTTGAGCAGCTTGTGCTGGTAAGCATCTCCCGTTTTGATAAGCAGTTCATCAATATCACAAGGTTTCATCACATAATCATAAGCGCCTAATTTCATAGCTTCCATACCCGACTTGATTGATGCATGTCCGGTAAGCATAACAATCTCCATGGATGGCTGGAGCTGCTTGACCTGCTTCAAGGTTTCAATACCGTCGATTCCCGGCATCTTAACGTCTATAACAGCTACATCAAAAGACTTTTGTTTGACCAGCTCTATAGCTTCATTGCCGCTTCCTGCATCCGTGACATCTATTTTCCTTAATTTCAACCTGTTAGCAAGAGTTGTTCTAAAATCATCTTCATCATCGACTAACAGCATCCGAATTTCCTCCATTTTCTATCTCCTTTATATTTCTAACA
>JAJSZO010000142.1:0-1354 GCA_030262795.1 Deltaproteobacteria bacterium
TTGATATTGCTATGTTTCGGGTGCAGGAAAAGGAAAAATCGACATCAACGGCAATTGTTGATTTCATCAAGCACTCGAACGTATCAATGGTTGAAGAAAGGCCAAAGATAGAAGCGGAAACTATCCAAAGTTGTCATTTCGAGCGAAGCGAGAAACCTTATGGTACTGAAAATACATGAGTTTAAAGATTTATCCCTTTGGTCGAAATGACAAAAAGAGGGGGTTTTCGTTCAGGCATTAATTATATTAAAAAGTTTTTCTCTGTGCGGTATGTATTGCAGGGGGACGACAATCTATTGTTTTTATAGAAAAATTACAGTTAAAGGTGTCACAAAGTGCGAAAGTCGGGTTAACACTCAAAAATTTGAAAACTCATTATAAGATTAACCTGAGGCAGCGGACAAGTTGCTATGATAAAAAGCTTTTTTTGTTTCATCAGATTGATATATTTACAGCGTGATCTGATTCTTTCCATGGCAAAAAGGGAGGTCAAGACTCAGTATGTAGGGTCATTGCTCGGTTTTGTCTGGACATTCATACAACCGATGGTTATGATTTTTGTATTCTGGGTCGTCTTCAGCGTAGGATTCAGAGTTCAGCCCATGAAAGACGTCCCCTTTGTGGTATGGCTGACCGCGGGTATGGCAATCTGGTTTGTTTTTGCCGACATCGTAAATGGATCGGCCATGGTGGTTGTCGCGAATGCCCCTCTGATTAAGAAAACAATATTTCATTCGCAAATATTGCCGATTATCAAGATTGTTTCATGTTTGATTACCCACTCTGTTTTTCTGCTGGTTCTGATCGGATTGATCCTTTTTCAAAGTATGCCCTTTAGTTTTTATTATATACAATTTTTTTACTATCTGTTATATATGACAATTCTGGCCCTCGGTCTGGGTTGGGCTGTTTCCGCATTAAATGTCTTTATCCGTGATATCGGACAGATTGTCAGCGTTGTAATGCAGGTAGGGTTTTGGGCCACACCCATCTTCTGGGATATCAATATGATGCCGCCCAAGGTTAAGATGATACTGAAACTGAATCCAATGTTCTATGTGGTGCAGGGATACCGTGAATCTTTTATCTATTTTGTCCCTTTCTGGAGAGGAGACCTCTACTTTGCTCTCTATTATTGGGCAGTTGCACTGACAGTATTTGTCTTCGGCGCCTTGATATTCAAGAAACTAAAGCCGCAGTTTGCCGATGTGTTGTGAGGTTAACTAATGCGAAAATGTATAATGGTTTTGGGTATGCATAGAAGTGGAACTTCAGCATTAATGGGTGTACTCAACCTTTTGGGAGTATCTTTGGGCACAAAACTGATGAATCCAAATGAATACAATCCAAAGGG
>JAJSZO010000142.1:1454-6737 GCA_030262795.1 Deltaproteobacteria bacterium
ATCAGGAAAGAATTTGATAAAATTCAAAACCTTTTTTATAATCGGGAAATAAAAGCATTGGCCGGTCTCAAGGGGGTTGTAAGGCAAAAAGATAGTTTGCTTCAGGCCCATGCCCAGCAGGTTCATGCAGAGGCGGAGATTTCCAAGAGACAGAAAGAGTATCTTCGGAATTTAGATAAGGAAATTGCGAGGCTGAAGGGCGAGAAGGCCGAAATCCACAAAGGGTACAAAGCTGAAATTGCGAAGCTGGAGAAGGAATATGAGACTGAAAATGATCGACCGCAAGAGGAAATAAAGGGTCTTCAACTGGAGGCTACGCATTTTAAGACTGAGACTGTTCGCCTTTCTGAGGACATGACAAGGGTAAAACAGGGAAAAAAAGCACTGGAAGGTAAGATCGCCTACCAGTGGGAGCGGTTGCATGAGATAGAAACATCTCTTGTGTGGCATTTGATCAACCGGTACCGAAGGCTTGTAGAACGATGGCTGCCCCAGAATACCCGAAGAAGGCGATTTTACCGTCTTTGCGTATTGGCTCCGGTGGTTTTATTTAGAGAAGGACATTTGGCCTTTTGTAAAAAAATCGCAGCACGGCTGCCCGGTGTGGAAAAACTGGGCAAGGGAATGGATTCAGAGGGTCAGTCCGGGAAAACATGGCACGCCTTGTCCTTTCCTAACTTTGATGAGAAAGATGTTTCCATCATAATTCCTGTATATAATCAATGCGAACATACCTTCAGGTGTCTCGAATCTATTTTGAAAAACAGCACTGTTCCCTATGAAGTGATACTGGTGGATAATGCATCTGACAAAAGCACCGCGCAGATGCTTGATGCCATGGAAGGCATCCGGGTGATTCACAATAAGGAAAATCAGGGTTTTGTCATTGCATGCAATGAAGGAGCAAAGGCCGGGGAAGGGAAGAATTACCTCTTTCTCAATAACGATACAGAGGTGACTCAAGGATGGCTGGAGGCTATGTTAAGCCCCCTTGAGGATAGAAAGGCGGGAATTGTGGGCGCCAAACTGGTCTATCCGGATGGGCGGTTGCAGGAAGCAGGCAATATAATCTGGCAGGACGGGACCGGCTGGAACTATGGCCGGGGTGACGGACCAGATCTTCCCCAGTATTCTTATCTAAAGGAGGTTGATTATTGTTCCGGTGCTTGCCTTTTAGTTAAAAAGGAACTCTGGAAAAAATTGGGGGGTTTTGATCAAAGATACATCCCTGCTTATTACGAAGATACCGATCTCTGCTTTGCGGCGCGTCAAAAGGGCTATAAGGTGATCTACCAGCCGGAAGCGCGTGTCATTCATTGGGAAGGTCTGTCTGCGGGAACGGATATTGATAAAGGATACAAGAGATATCAGCAGACAAATCTAAACAAGTTCAGGGAAAAGTGGCAAGAAGTCCTGTGCAAGGATCATTTCAAGGGACCCGATGATCTTTATCCGGCAAGGGAAAGAGGTTTTGAAAAGAGGGTTCTGGTGGTAGACCATTACGTCCCCACCTTTGATATGGATTCCGGTTCTTTAAGGATGTTCAGCCTCATCAAGATCTTCATGGAGCTGGGTTACAAAGTTATCTTCTGGCCTGAAAACAGAGCATATCATGAACGCTATACCCGGGAACTCCAGAGGATCGGTGTGGAGGTTCTTTACGGGGAAATAGACTTTGAGGAATATCTGAAAAATTATGGGCAGTACATCAACTTGATTTTTTTGTCACGTCCCCATATTGCCGTTCATTTTATTTATGCCAGCAGGACCCTTACAAAGGCGCGGATCATTTACGACACAGTGGATCTCAATTTTGTTCGGGAAGAGAGGAAGGCCATGATAGAGGCGAAAGAGTCTTCCCTGTACTGGAAGGATATGGAACTTTTTCTGGCCCATCAGGCCGATGAGACACTGGTAGTCAGCCCAGTAGAAAAAGAAATTCTGGAAAAAGAGGGATTGGAAGGCAAGGTATCTGTCATTACAAACATCCATACTCCTGAATCGTTCCATAAACCCTTTGACCAAAGAAAAGGACTCATGTTTATTGGTGGTTTTCTTCATTTGCCAAATGAGGATGGAATCGTCTGGTTCGTGGAGTCTGTCCTTCCTTTGATTGAGCGAAAATTATCATTGGTCCCTCTTTGCATTGTAGGGAGCCATCCGACTGAAAGTGTGAAATTACTGGCATCTCCAGATGTGATCGTGACCGGATATGTGAAGGATGTATGTCCATATTTTGAAAAAGCAAGGGTTTTTGTCTGCCCCTTGCGCTATGGCGCCGGGATAAAAGGCAAGATTGGCCAAAGCATGGCCTATGGCCTGCCGGTCGTGACCACCTCTATCGGGGCAGAGGGGATGGGTCTGACCGATGGCCATAATGCGCTGATAGCAGATGATGAGGAGATGTTTGCACAGAAGGTGATAAAAGTGTATCAGGATCGAAAGTTGTGGGAGACCCTTTCCCTGAATGCCATGGCCTTGATTGAAAAGAATTATTCTCCTGCTGCAGTAAAGCAGGCATTACGCATGCTTCTTAATACCTAAAGTGATCGGTTCACGGTTTTAACCTCTGAACGTTGAACCGTTCAACCTGGGTAATAGGCAGTAGTCGGAGAGAGAAATACCAAAATGGAACCTAACTACCCACAGGACATTAATTTTTTTACCACCTACCAGTGCAACTCCAGATGCCGGAACTGCTTTATATGGCAGGGGCAAGGGCAATCGCCTGACAGGAAAGAACTTGGTGTTGAGCAGTTGAGCAGGCTCTTTGCCGATCCCATATTTTTGAAGTGTCCGAGTATCGGCCTTGCCGGCGGAGAGCCTACGATCTCGCCTTTTTTCTGGAAATTGTTGGATATCTTGCCGGGTGATAAACATGTAACGATTACCACAAATGCTTTGAGCAGCAAGAAATTGGTCGATTTCTTGAGTATGGCGGGGCAGGGGGGAAAATATCTGATTCAGGTTTCTCTTGATGGCATCGGAGAAACAAACGACAGGATCTGTGGGGTGAAAGGGGCCTACAAGAAAACAATCGCTTTGCTTGAGAAGCTTCAAGCGCTGGATGTGGAAAGGCTCATATCATTTACCATTAATCAATTGAACTACCACCAATTAGTGGACTGCTATAATCTGGCTAATGAGTATGGCGCCCAATTCAGCACGCGTATGGCCCATATAGACGGAGCATATCTCAACAAGGAAAACCGGAGTTTTTTTGAGTTTGACAAGAACGAGCTTGAGGCATTAGACTGTGCTTTAGATATGATTATTTCCCAGGAACTCAAGAAACCATCCCACTTTCCTTCCAGACTTGTTTTTATAAAAAAGATCACTGACTATTACAGGGGTTGCCCTGTATGGCCCTCAAATCCGGCATAGTGATCAATCTATATGGAGATGTATTCCCCGATTGCCCTGCCATGATGAAGACCATAGGTAATTTTCATGAGCAGACCTTGATTGATATTTGGCGGGAAAAAAAGGCCCATGAGATGAGGGCTAAGATCAATAAACTCAATTGTGGTGGATGCTGGAATGACTGCCAGGTAGTAACCAATATTGAATTTGACCGTGAATTTCTCGACAATGAATACAGCCGGTTGAAAATCGCTCACTTGAAGGGAAGACCGATTCCGGATCTTATTGATTTTAATCAGGAAGATTCTTCGCTGCTGCTTAGCGGCTGGTATGATATGGAGGGGGATTCTGATTTTAGATACCGCTGGACAGAGCAGGAATTTTCCATTTTGTTGCCGGAAGGTAGTACTTCACTGGAGATGTTCGCCATGACCCCGCCCGATTTTAGGCCGGATTCACCATGTACAATGGATGTGGTCATGGGGCAGGAAAAAATGGGTACAATGGTGTTCACAGGATCTGACTGGAAAAGATACTCTGTTAGCTTGTTAAGGCGGACGAACGGTTTGACACCCTGCAAATTCAGGCTGAGTGGCTACTATTGCCCAAAAGAGGCGGGAAAGAGCGAAGATGCCCGAAAATTAGGGCTGGCTATCCACGGGATATCTTTTGCTTGATGGAAATCCAGGAGAAATCCTTAGTTGATTCCTGAGTCTTTCCGAATGATCTAATCGGTGTCAGCATGTTCCCGTAGGGGTCGGTTTACCCCGCCCGAATTGATTGGCGGGCGGCATAAAGCCGCCCCTACTATGGTTTTTTACAAGTATCAAGTCATCAACAAAACACTAAATGTTTAATTTTTTTAATATTTCTAAGCTGAAAAAAAAAATACCTGATTTCATAGGTTGTTTAATCATTTTTATAAGTTGGCTGATACTTTTTCGTAGTTGGTTGATTGGAAATAGATTTATTCCATTTGATGCTATGGATCAGTTCTACCCTTGCTCAAAGTTTATTGTCGAATCGTTAAAATCCGGTCAGCTTCCATTTTGGAATCCCTATATTTTTTCAGGTTACCCCGCAATTTCTGACCCACAATTTCATATTTTTTCCTGGATATTTGTTACATTACTTTCAATCCCGGAAAATCTGACTGTACATTGGTTTAATGTAGTTGTTGTTTTGCACTGTCTTATAGGCAGTGTTGGCCTCTATTTTATTTTGCGCAGTTACGGTTTGTCTCCATATAGCGCAATAATTGGTTCTTTGGTATTTCTTTGTGGAGGGTCAGCTTTCGGGCGAATGCAGCATATAGGCATGATTCTTTCTTATAGTTACTTTCCTTGGGCCTTCCTGTTTCTTAAAAAAATGCTGGATACTTTGCATTATCGTTTTGCTGTATTATTTGGGATTTTTGCTGGTTTGATGGCGCTTCATCAGAACCAGGTCGCATTTTTATTCTCATGGTTTCTTATTGCGTATTTAATTAATAGAATAATAACGGCTCGAGATCATTTCAATTTTCTTAAAACAAGGATATTGCCTGTTCTTGCAGGTGGATTTATTGCAGCCATTATTCTTTTGCCTCAGTTTTATGCAACACAGTTATTTTTACCTTATTCAAATCGTCCTGTAATATCTTTTGAAACTGCGTCAGCTCTTGCTTTAAAGCCATTGGCTTTTCTAACTTTGTTTGCTCCAAATGCGTATGGAAATTTGGTTGATATTGGGAAATGGTGTGGGCCAAATGACATAACAGTTTCATACCTTTATATTGGGATAATTCCTGCTTCCCTCCTGATATACATTGGATTATTTCGTGGCTTCATATGTAAAAAATTCCAGAAATTTTTTCTTATAATGTTTTTTATATATTTCTTATATGCGATTGGGGCATATACTCCTGTTTATAAAATAATA
>JAJSZO010000143.1 GCA_030262795.1 Deltaproteobacteria bacterium
CTTATGGCACAGATGGGCTCATTTGTTCCTGCAGAAACGGCCGCAATAAGTATAACAGATAGAATGTTTACTCGTATAGGAGCGCTTGACAATCTTTCTTCAGGCCAGAGTACTTTCATGGTAGAGATGGAGGAAACAGCCAATATCTTGAACAATGCAACTGAACAAAGTCTTGTTATCATGGATGAGATCGGCAGGGGTACAAGCACCTTTGACGGTTTAAGCTTGGCCTGGGCAGTAGCAGAATACCTGCATGATTTAAATCAAAAAGGAGTTAAAACTCTATTTGCAACCCATTACCATGAACTGATTGATCTGGCACAAAAAAAACATAGAATAAAAAATTATAATATTGCTGTAAAGGAATGGAATGATGAAATAATTTTTTTGAGAAAGCTGGTTGAAGGTGGTACAAACCGAAGTTACGGTATTCAGGTTGCGCGTCTTGCAGGTATCCCCGAACATGTTATAAAGCGTGCGAAAAAAATTCTTTATAATATAGAAAACAGGGAAAATAAATTAAACACCTCCTCCTTCCGGCCAAAGAAACAGCGGGCACGTAGTATGAAGGACGATCATGATTCATCTAAAAATAAGCATGTACAGCTAAATCTATTTAATCCCTGAACCCTGTTTTACTTATGCTGAATAAAAAAACCATATTATTTAGTTTGCTTATCTGTTGCTATGCTCTTGCGATCTTATGGCCCTGCGAGTCATTTGCGATTACAGCAAAAGATAAATATTTTAAAGCCGAAGCCTGTTATAAAAAACTTCGCAATAACTCCAATAAACAAAAATACAGACATAATTGGCTGCTGTGCATTAAGAAGTTCCAGGCGGTTTACAAGCATGATCCAAAAAGTCTCTGGGCAGCGGCCGGCTTGTATATGTCAGGGGAGCTTTATGGTAAACTATACAAATTTTCATCAAGGGAGTCAGACAGGAAGGAAGTCATTGATATTTTTGAGCGCATAGTAAAGCAGTTCCCAAAAAGCAAATACAAGGGTAAGGCTATAAAAAAAATTCGTGTTTTTTCAGAAAAAGAAAGAAAGAAAATCTCAAAAAAAATAAAAGTATCTATTAAAAAGAAATCACTTGCTGAGAAAAAAAAAGTTAGAAAAAATATTAAGCCATCCAAAACAAATAAAATCGTTACTGTAACCAGCCTTAGATACTGGTCCAATCCAAGCTATACGCGAGTGGTTATTGATGCGGACAGAGATACAACATATAATCACAGACTGCTGAAAAAAGACCCTTTAATTCACAAACCTGAAAGACTTTGTGTTGATTTGCATAACAGCAGACTTGGAAATGGTCTGATAAAGAAGATTCCGATAAATGATGATTTGCTGAGTAATGCAAGAGCCGGTCAGTTTAAAGCTGATATGGTTCGAGTCGTAATTGATATAACGTCTTTTAAAACTTATAAAATTTTTTCACTTAAAAACCCATTCAGAATTGTCATTGATGTTTGGGGAACGGAATCAAAGAAAAAACCATCAAAATTAAAGACCAAAAAAAAAGACGAGAAGTTTACAACAAGTGCGTTAGCAAAACAGCTTGCCCTTGGCGTTAATTGTATAGTTATAGATCCAGGTCATGGAGGGCGTGATAGAGGGGCCCCAGGGTATCTTAAAGGCGTTTATGAAAAAGATATTGTTCTCAAGATTGCTAAAAAACTTGCAAAGAAAATCCGCAATGAGCTGCAATGTGAAGTAGTTCTCACCAGAACTCGTGATCGTTATTTAACCTTGGAAGAAAGGACAGCTATTGCAAACACAAAAAACGCAGACCTTTTTATATCAATACATACAAATGCTGCGAGAAACAGGAAGGCATTCGGAATTGAGACTTATTTTCTTAATCTTGCCACAGATGATGAGTCTATTCTCGTAGCTGCACGTGAAAATGCCACATCAACTAAAAATATAAGCGATCTTCAGACAATCTTGACCGACCTGATGCAGAATGCAAAAATAAATGAATCAAGCCGTCTTGCCGGCCATGTCCAGACAGCTTTGTGTAAACATCTAAAGAAAAATAAATATGGTAGAATTAATAATAAAGGAGTTAAACAGGCGCCGTTTTATGTCCTTCTCGGAGCTCAAATGCCCGCCATTCTGATAGAAACGTCATTTATAAGTAATCCAAAAGAATGTAAAAGATTAATAACTCCAAAATATCAGGAACGATTGTGTGAAGCCATAGTTAATGGTATTAAAAAATACATTAAGGAAACAAGTCCAACCTAAGAATGCAAGAAGGCAGAAATAAAGGATAGAGATATGGCAAAAAATAAAAATATTCATATTGTCTGGGGAGTTGCACTGATCCTGGCAGGGATCGGCGTATTTTTCAGGATACCCCAGGTAATACCGGAAATTCAAAAGATCGAACATTTTTCTTCAGCTATTTTTTTTATACGTTTTTGTTTTTACTTTTTAGGCATTCTGCTTATAGGTGGCGGAGCAAAAAAGATTTATGATAACTATCGGAAATCGTCTGATAATAATTAGGAACGTGGACGAAATAACTTCCTTATCAAGGTCAGGAAGGTCTGCATAAAATAAATGAATAAACAAGTGTCAAATAAAAACACGGTTTCTTCGCAGAAAACCAGCCTGAAAGCTACCATAAGAGATCAATCAGGAGGTGGCAAAGTCAGGATAGGCGAGCTTCTGAGTAAAGAGGGATATATTACAAGTACTCAGTTAAAGAAAGCACTAGATTATCAGAAAACAAATCCGCTAAGGCTGGGCAGCATACTCATCAGGCTTGGCTACATAGATGAAGAAAGTATAGTAAATGTACTGAGCCGCATTTATAATTACCCTGCTGTAATAATATCAAAAACTCCTCCGAATTCAAAGGCTCTCAAGATTATATCTTACGAAATCGCTAAGAAATATATGGTTTTCCCTTTAAAATTCGAAGGAGAAAATCTTGTAGTTACTATGTCAGAGCCTACTGATGTGACTGCTGTTGAAAGTTTGCAAAAAGAGATTCAGCGAGGCTTAAAGGTATGTGTATCTTCTGAACGGGATATAGCCGAAGCTTACAGAAAATATTACAAAATAAGTGATGAAGAATATAATAAATATAGCTTTAAAGAAAAAGAAGAGGAAGAGGAAGAAGATGTTCCGCTTACTGTTGTTGATGATTTTGGTTCTCTTGTTTCAGAAGCTGCAGGTGAAATTGAGATGCAGAGCATTCAGGAAGAAAATGCCGAAATGGATCAATACCTTGCTTCTGATGCTCCAATTATCAAACTTGTTAACGGCATTCTTATAAAAGCTATAAACGGAGGTATCAGTGATATACATATTGAGCCTTTCGATAAGGCATTGCAGGTCAGATACAGACTGGACGGCGCTCTCTACAAATCTATGAATCTGCCTCCCGGTATTAAAAACGCCTTAACCTCAAGGCTGAAAATTCTATCCGGTCTGGATATTGCCGAGCGTCGTGTGCCGCAGGACGGCAGAATCAAAATGCGTCTCGGCAAAAAAAAGACAGTTGATTTCAGGGTCTCAACTCTGCCGACTCTTTTTGGCGAAAGCATTGTCATGCGTATTCTTGATCAAAGCGCACTCGGTGTAGACCTGACTAAAATGGGATTCGAGCAAAGAACATATGAAACGCTTAATAGATGTGTTACACTACCCTATGGTCTTGTTCTTGTAACCGGTCCGACAGGCAGCGGCAAAACAACTACACTGTACTCTGTTCTTAACAAACTTAATACGGAAGATACAAAAATACTCACCGCCGAAGATCCGGTTGAATTCAACTTCAGGGGAATAAACCAGGTAAATGTTAAAGATGAAATAGGAATGACTTTTGCTGCTGCTCTTAAATCATTTTTGCGACAGGATCCGGATATTATAATGGTAGGTGAAATTCGTGATCTGGGAACAGCAGAAATTGCTATAAAAGCAGCTATGACCGGGCATCTGGTTTTCAGCACCCTTCATACTAATGACTGTCCATCAACAATAGGACGTCTTGTAGATATAGGCATACCATCTTACATGATATCTGCTGCCGTAACAATGGTATTATCACAGCGACTATGCAGAAGGCTTTGCATAAAATGTAAGGCTTTGGTCAATAAAACCGACCCGGATAAATTGGAGAGTATGGGGTTTTCCAAAGAGGAAATTCCGGACTTGAAAATTTATGGAACAAAAGGTTGTCCGACTTGCATGGGGAGCGGCTATAAAGGCAGAGTCGGCTTGTATGAGCTGATGGAAGTAACCGAGGAAGTTGCTAAAGTAATAACTGCCAATGTTCCTGAGGAGCAACTTAGAAGGACAGCCATACAGGAAGGTATGGTTACTTTGAGGGACTCCGGTCTCGTTAAAATCAGAGAGGGAATAACCTCTATTAATGAAATTCTAAAACGAACAACTATAACCAAAGAGGCTCTGCCGGCATATCTTGTAAATCCTGATGTGGAAAGATATGAAGACAAGGATGTTATTGTTCGTGAAGGTAATAAGGATATAGATTTTTTCAAGCTTATACAGGGGGCTTTAATTGTTGTTAAGGGACGCAAAAAAATAGCTGAAATTGTGCAGCCCGGTGAATACTTTGGAGAAATGACAGCTATAACCGGAGAACCTCGATCCGCCAGCATTATTTCAAAGGGAAGGTCTATTATAAAACGATTCCCCGGGGATAAGATCTATGAACTAATTGAGAAATATCCTGATGTCTCCAAACATCTATTTGAGGTAATTGCCGATCGACTTAATCAAGCTGATAAAATTATTGTTAAGTTGATTAATGAAAGGAAGCAGACATAATTAAAATGCGAACAGGTATTGGATATGATGTACATAAACTGGTTTCCGGTCGAAAACTGGTTCTTGGAGGGGTCATTATACCATTTGAAAAGGGTTTGTTGGGTCATTCAGATGCAGATGTGCTTGTTCATGCCTTGTGTGACGCCCTTCTCGGCGCAGCAGGACTAGGAGATATCGGTCAGCATTTTCCAAATAACGATCTTGAATTCAAAGACATTTACAGCATAAAACTTCTTGTAAAAACCTGCGAAATAATCAGAAAAAAAGGTTTTAAAATAAATAACATAGATTCTACGATTTTTGCACAGGAACCAAAACTTTATCCTTATAATGAAGCCATGAAAAAAAACATAGCTAAAGCGATAAATGTTGAACCCGGCCGAATCAATATCAAAGCCACCACAACTGAAGGCCTCGGCATGATCGGGGAAGGAGATGGGATTGGAGCCATGTGTATAGCTTTAATTTCAGGGGATTAAAGGCAGGGATCAGGGATTAGGGGGTCAGGGATTAGGGGAATTATATGTCAATTCGCATATATAATACATTAAATAGAAAAAAAGAAATCTTTAAACCTGTAAAACAGGGCAGGGTGGGGATGTACGTTTGTGGTCCGACTGTTTATGATTCATGTCATATCGGACATGCAAGGTCCATATTAACATTTGACGTCATTGCAAGATATTTAAAGGCAAAAGGCTTTAAAGTAACTTATGTTAGAAATTTTACTGATATTGACGATAAAATAATTAATCGGGCAAATCAAACAGGTATTACCTGTAAAGCACTTGCTGAAAAATACATTGATGAATTCTATGAGGACATGGATGCTCTCAATGTTGAAATGCCCACAATCGAACCAAGGGCTACGGAACATATTACTCAGATTATAAAACTCATTGAAATGCTTATAGATAAAAGCATGGCATATCAAATAGACGGCGATATATTTTTTGCAATAGAATCATTTAAAAATTATGGCAAGCTTTCCGGACGTAAGCTTGAAGATATGAAAGCCGGTGCCAGAGTGACTGTTGACGAAAGAAAAAACAATCCTTTTGATTTTGCATTATGGAAATCGGCCAAGCCTGGAGAGCCTGCCTGGGACAGCCCATGGGGTAAAGGGAGGCCGGGATGGCATATAGAATGTTCGGCAATGAGCGCTGAATATCTTGGTAAAACATTTGATATTCATGGCGGAGGAAAAGATCTTATCTTTCCGCATCACGAAAATGAAATTGCACAGTCAGAAGGGGCATTTGGCAAACCTTTTGCCAGGTTTTGGATTCACAATGGTTTTGTAAATATAAACCGGGAAAAAATGTCAAAATCGCTTGGCAACTTTTTAACGATAAAGGATATATTAAAATCTTACTATCCTGAGACTGTAAGACTGTTCCTTCTCTCCAGCCACTACAGGAGCCCCATTGATTTTACGGATAAAGCAATGGATGAGGTAAGTATCGGCCTTGACAAGATTTATGCGTTGCTTAAACGCATTGAAGAAAAGAAAGAATTTTCAGCAATAAATAATGTTGAGCCTGGTAATTATTACAAGCACTTTTGCGAAGCAATGGATGACGATTTCAATACTGCCCGAGGCATTGGTGTGCTTTTTGACGCTGTTCGAAATATAAATCGCCTGTTAGATGAAAGCAAAGAAGGATTACCTCAAGAGGTAATCAAAGATATAATTTCATGTAAATCAGATATCCTGAAAATAGGCGGCATATTAGGCATTCTTTATGAATCACCTGAAGTCTATTTTGAGGAAAAGAAATCCGGAGGTTTGGGAAAAAAGTCAATTGATCCTGCTGTTATTGAAGATATGATTAAAGAGAGGGAAAAAGCAAGAAAGGCAAAAGATTGG
>JAJSZO010000144.1 GCA_030262795.1 Deltaproteobacteria bacterium
GAATATACATCATCACTAATGTCTGAAGACTTTCCATTTTTTAAATAATGATATCCTGTGGCCGCAATCATGGCTGCATTATCCCCGCAGAGATCAACCGAAGGGATATAGACTTTAATGCCTTTTGATTCGGCATCCTGTTTGGCTCTTTCTCTTAATCTGCTGTTCGCTGCCACGCCTCCTACAATAGAAATCTGATCGCAATCCATTTTCATTGCTGCGTTTAAAACTTTGTATGAAAGAACATCAACGACCGACTCCTGAAATCCTGCAACAATATCGGCTATCTGATCTTTATATTCATTATTGTGAGTCCGGATATAGCGGTTTACTGAAGTTTTTATGCCGCTGAAACTGAAGTCAAAACCGGATTTATCAAGGTATGCTCTTGGAAAAATTATTTTCGATGGGTCTCCCTTTTTAGCCAGCCTGTCTATAATTATCCCGCCCGGATAGCCGAAGCCTATTGCTTTTGAGACTTTATCAAAAGCCTCGCCGGCAGCATCATCCCTTGTTTGCCCCATCACTTTAATATCTGCATGGTGTTTTACATAATAAACGCTTGTATGACCGCCTGAAACCAAAAGTGATACAAAAGGAAATGTCGGCGGATTTGATTCCAGAAAAACAGAATTTATGTGACCTTCAAGATGGTTAACGCCAATCCATGGAATACCAAGTGTATAAGCAAAAGATTTTGCAAATGCAAAGCCTACTATTAACGAGCCTATAAGCCCCGGTCCCTGGGTTACAGCCAATGCATCAATCTGTTTAAAATTAATGCCGGCCTTGCTGACAGCTTTCTTTACAATTGGTACAATGTCTTCTATATGTTTTCTTGAGGCAAGCTCAGGCACAACACCACCATATTTATGATGCACATCCACCTGAGAAGACACAACAGAAGATAAAATTTCAGAGCCATCAACAACAATTGATGCAGCAGTTTCATCGCAGGATGTTTCAATACCTAATATGATCATAATAAAAGTTTACCGAATGAATCATTATGCTATAATTTTAATGAGTTAGGATTAAGATTGAAAACTGACTATTGAAAATTGGTGGTACGCCTTTGGCGTGCTAATTTTTCGTATTTGTTAAATATTTTTCCATCAATTTTTATTGTTGAAAGATATAAAGATATTGCTTATCATACCTGTTTAATACGAAACAACTATAATTTTAGGAACGTGGACGAAATAACTTCCCCAAGTAGGCGCATAGATTTGGGTCGGAAGTTTCAGCCTTCAGCCTTATGTGAAACCATGAAACCTATTGTTGCAATTATTGGCCGCCCGAATGTCGGCAAATCTACCTTTTTTAACCGCATTACCAGATCAAGAAATGCCATTGTCGATGATTTCCCCGGTGTCACAAGAGACCGAAATTACGGCGATGCGACCTGGAATAATGTTGTATTTACCCTGGTTGATACAGGTGGATTTTTGAGTGATGATAAAGATAATTTCGCAAATGAAATCCACTTTCAGGTACTCCAGGCCATAGAAGACGCTGATGTTATAATTCTTCTGCTGGATGGGAAAGCAGGGATATCTCCACATGATAGAGATGTTGTCGAAATTCTCCGTACAACTGCAAAACCGGTTTTTTATGCTGTTAATAAGATAGATGGTCTTGAACAGGAAACAAATCTTTATGATTTTTACAGCCTTGGGATAAAAAAAATGTATCCTGTTTCTGCTGAACACCGTTATGGTGTGTATGATTTTCTTGATGACCTGATATTCGCATTTCCGGAATCAGCCCCGGAGCAAACAGAAGATATGATAAAGCTCGCTGTCGTGGGCAGGCCGAATGTCGGCAAATCATCTCTTATAAACCGCATTCTTGGTGAAAAACGTTTGCTTGTAAGCGATATTCCGGGGACAACACGCGATGCTATTGACTCTGTCTGTACTATTAACGGCAAATCATATCTTCTTATAGATACCGCAGGCATCAGGCGTAAAGGAAAAGTATCAAAGAAAATTGAAAAGTTTTCGGTAATCAAAGCTTTAAAGAGCCTTGATAGATGTGACGTTGCCCTTATTGTCATGGATGCAAACGAAGGAATTACAGAACAGGACATAACCGTTGCGGGCTATGCTTTTGAGAAAAAATGCAGTTGCATAATGCTGATTAATAAATGGGATCTTGTTGAAAAAGACAGTAAAACCGTAAAAAAATATTATGAACAATTAAAAATGGAGTCAAAATTTTTAAGTTTTGCACCAGCCATTACTATCTCTGCTCTTACCGGCCTTAGAGTTCTGAAAATATTCACGTATGTTGATGAAGTTTACAGCCAGTATGCAGCACGTATAACAACCGGCCAGTTAAACAGGATAATTGAGCTGGCTATCAAAAAAACCGAACCTTCACTCTACAGGGGGAAACGGCTTAAATTTTATTATGCTACCCAGGTGACTGCAAAACCGCCTACTTTTGTCTGCTTTGTAAACTATCCTGACGCAGTTCATTTTTCATACAAGAGATATCTTATCAACCGGATTCGTGAACACACTGGATTAGACAAGACCCCCCTCAGGTTGATTTTCCGCCAGAGAAAGGGAAGAATCGAATTTAATAAAAAGCAAAAAAAACGATAATCATTAATAAATAAACGCTCTTCGGGCGAGCTGGCAGGTGAATAATTGGACATGTTTGAACAAAGAGCGCAAGAAGCAGCACGGGCATCAATGCCTCTTGCGGAAAGAATGCGACCAAAGAACCTTGAAGAGTTTGCAGGTCAAAAACAAGTTGTCGGCAAAGGGAGTCTTATCCGCAGCGCCATTGAAAAAGAGCGAATTTTTTCAATGATTTTATGGGGTCCTCCCGGATGCGGCAAAACGACTCTCGCCAGGATAATCGCCGGCAAAACCAGTTCTTATTTTGTCCATTTTTCCGCCGTCCTTTCAGGAATCAAGGAAATAAGATCAGTTATTGAAAAGGCAAAAGATCAGCAGCGACTTTATAGAAAAAAAACTATTCTCTTTGTAGATGAAATACACAGGTTTAACAAAGCGCAGCAGGATGCATTTCTTCATCACGTAGAAAGCGGCTTGATAACCCTTATCGGAGCCACGACTGAAAACCCCTCCTTTGAAGTTATAGCGCCTCTTTTATCAAGATGCCGTGTAATTGTTTTAAAAACTTTTTCACAGGATGATATCCATGCTATAATTAATAGAACGCTTAAAGACAGAGAAAAAGGTCTTGGGAATTTAAACCTTGTTTTATCCAAAGATGCCCTCGCATATCTTATACAAATAGCAGACGGAGATGCACGCACAGCTTTAAACAACCTTGAAATAGCAGCTTTACTTTTATCATCGGAAAGAACTATTTCTGATGAAGAGAAAAAACAGCATATAACC
Source organism: Deltaproteobacteria bacterium (assembly GCA_030262795.1). Taxonomy (GTDB): domain Bacteria; phylum Desulfobacterota; class Desulfobacteria; order Desulfobacterales; family ETH-SRB1; genus B13-G4. The sequence goes on from JAJSZO010000144.1 coordinate 3,381, forward strand.
ATCAAAGATTTAGAGTCTGCTCTTCAGAAAAAAAGTCTTGTTTATGACAAATCCGGTGAAGAGCACTATAATCTTATTTCAGCCTTTCACAAAAGCCTGCGGGGAAGTGATCCCGACGCAGCTCTCTATTGGCTTGAACGTATGCTTTCAGCAGGTGAAGACCCGATGTATCTGGCTCGCAGAATGGTAAGATTCGCTTCTGAAGATGTGGGAAACGCTGATCCTCAAGCTCTTGAAGTTGCTTTGAACGCCATGGAAGCATTTAGATTTCTCGGTCCACCGGAAGGCGAACTGGCTCTCGCTCAGGCAGCCGTATATCTTGCCACCGCGCCGAGAAGTAACAGCATATATCTGGCCTATGGAAAAATAAAAGCTATTGTCAAAGATACAGGAACTCTGCCTGTTCCTCTGCATATAAGGAATGCGCCAACAGAGCTGATGAAAAATATTGGATACGGAAAAAATTACAAATATGCACATGATTTTAAAGATGCATACATTCATCAGGAATATTTACCTGAAAAGCTACAGAATCAGCGATATTATTTCCCAACTGACAGGGGTTATGAAAAAATAATAAAGCAAAGATTAGAGAAGTGGCACAGCCTGCAGCAAACCCATAGTTAGGAGCCAGGTGGGGAATTAACGGAGCGGACTCAATTCTGAAGTTACGCTCAGTGGCAAAAAGTAAGGATTGGAAAGGGAGCAATTTGGTAACTCCGGAAGAGGTGATGGTAAAAACGGACAAAACAAAATTACTTAATACGTCATATCCACTCCCCATCCGTGAATGGTCAGAAGACGACCGTCCCCGGGAAAAATTGCTTAAGTATGGCGAACAGACATTGAGCAATGCTGAGCTTCTCGCCATTCTTATCAGGACGGGCACACCTGGAAGAAGCGCTGTGGATATCGGGAGAGAATTGCTCCACAAGTACAAATCGCTCCGCGTCATGAGCGGCATTGATGTTTCTGAGTTTAAGGAAATTTCAGGTCTGAAAAACGCAAAGATCGCACAGATTAAAGCGGCTATCGAACTTGGCAGAAGAATGTTAAGCGAAGAAAAAGCGCTTGAGGGCTCAATTAAAAAATCATCTGATATTGCGAACTTCCTGATGCCCCTCATGAGGGATCTGAAAAAAGAACGGTTTGTGCTGCTTCTTCTCGACAGACGGAATGCCATATCAGATATGATTGATATTGATTATGGCACAGTTGATCGGGCCAATCCATATATTCGTGATATTATCCAGACTGCCATCAAATATAATGCCCCCTCAATCATTGTCGCCCACAATCATCCTTCCGGCGCAATAACCCCCAGTAACGACGATAAAGCATTTACAAGAAGCCTGATGATGGCGACCAAAGCAACCGGCATCAGCTTTTTCGATCACATAATCATAGGCGACAATCGCTACTTCAGCTTTGCCGATGAAGGATTGATCGAAGAGTATGAGATAAAAGCGATCAGAGAGTTATGAAAGAACAATAAGGATTCACCTGAATGGAAAACATTGAGGCATTAGAAAAGGGGCTATCCTTGACCCCTGACCCCTGACCTCTATAATTTTGCATATCGTTTCTTTATTTTTTCAAATTCCCCGCATGTCATCTTTTTTTCAGGGCATTTCCCAAGACGTATGCATTTCGGACCTGCCCCATTAAAAACACTTGGACATGCCTCACGCGCAAGCATCAGCATCTGGTCGGCAACGCCACGGATTTCCCACTGCGCGCGCAGGCAAAGCCTTTCTTCAAAAAAATGCAGGAGTACTCTGGCGTTCATGGTCATCAGAATTTTGGTTTCGCAGGCATTTGGAAGAACATAACGGGCATCCTCATTGCTTGATTCGCCTTTACTTCCCAAAGCCTCATTGAGCCTGGCATAACGTTTGGCCAGATATTCCATGGTCTCTTTAAAGTATGTTTCCGCATCTACATCTACGCCCTCTTCTCTAACCTTCTTTCCTTTAATCTGCGGCGGCATGATATAATCAAAACCACCATGCATTACATATCGCTGGCTCCGCTGCGAATAGCTTGCCAGCCTGTGCCGGACAAGCTGGTGGGTCATTGCACGTGATACGCCCTCAATATAGAAGGTAAAAACAGCGTGCTCAATCGGACTCATATGTCCCATATTACGCAACAGTCCAACAAACTTCTCCGCCTGGCCCGGATCCTGGTCAAAAATCGTTTCCGTGTCTTGTGCATAACAGAGCCTGGCAGCAGAAGCGATCAGCTCGCCAGGAACGTCGGTATAACGGATCAATTTCACTCTTGCTTTAGTTTTTTCCATAGTTTTTTCCATAAAATGTTAATCCTCAAGGGTTGACAGATCACCTTCCTTTAATCCTAATTCTTGCGCTTTCAACACGCGGCGCATGATCTTGCCACTCCTGGTCTTTGGAAGTTTGTCTTTAAATTCAATCCCCTTGATAACCACAATAGGGCCAAGCACTTTTAGAGCATGGGCTTTCAGTTCGTTTACCAGGGCGTCTTCATCCTCTTCGACGCCTTCCTTTAAAATGACAAAAACCTTGGCTACCTCTCCGCGAACTTTGTCTGGCACACCAATGCATGCAGCTTCAGCTACATGTTTGTGGCTGACCAGGGCGCTTTCGACTTCTGCTGTGCCAATCCGGTGACCGGCAATCTTGAGAACATCATCAGAGCGGCCCTGGAACCAGAAATAACCGTCCTTGTCTTTGGTAGCGATATCACCGGCCAGATACACCCCGGGAATTTTTGACCAGTAAACCTCTTTGTATTTCTCAGGATCCTTGTAAAGGGTCGTAAGCATGGCAGGCCATGGCTCTTTAACGACTACATGCCCTCCCTTGCCAGGTTTAACGGCTTTTCCATGGGCATCGACCACGTCCATATGAACACCGGGGAAAGGCTTGAAAGCCGATCCGGGCTTCAAAACGTTGCATGGCGTTGGCGCCACCATGAACATGCCTGTCTCGGTTTGCCACCAGGTGTCCATTACCGGACAGTTCTGGTTTCCCACGTTATCATAATACCAGACCCACGCTTCAGGATTGATCGGTTCGCCAACTGTGCCGAGAAGCCGGAGCGTGGACAGATTATGCTTTTTGAGATGCTGAGAACCGAACCTCATAAGCATCCGGATGGCGGTTGGCGCTGTGTATAGAATATTGACCCCGTACTTTTCTATGATCTGCCACATCCGACCCGGCCCTGGATATAGCGGATGCCCCTCGTACATGACCGTGGTAGTTCCCAAAACAAGCGGACCGTAAACAACGTAGCTATGCCCCGTAACCCAGCCCG
>JAJSZO010000145.1 GCA_030262795.1 Deltaproteobacteria bacterium
TTTGGTTTTTTCAACCAGATCGGCTTCAGCAGCCTTGGTCTTGGCCTCAAAATCGGCCTCAGCACCGAGTTTCCGGCCTTCCGCCTCTTTTGCAGTTGCATATGCCTGTACCTCGGCCATCATTTGCTCCTCCTGTCTCACTTTCTCAATCTCGGCCTGCTTGTCTATGATCTGCTTAGCCTTCTGGCGATCAGCGGTTTCCTTTACCTTAACGGTTTCAACATCCTGTCTCGCTTTCTCAGCGCCGGTCTCGGCTTCCTGTCGAACTTGCTCGGCCTTGGCCTTTTCAGCGTTCTTTTTTGCTATGGCAATCTCTTTATCCTGTTCAGCCACTTCGACTGTTTTTTTCTTTTCCACATTTGCGGTTTCAACCGCCTGATCTTTGGCTATCTGTTTGGTTGCAATCTCCTGATCGGACTTGACTCCCTCTAAGTTAATAGATTTATCCTTTTCGATTGACCGGCGTCCGACCTCTTCATCATTATGTAGCTCGGCAACAGAGGCACTTTTGTTCTGTTCAGCCTCATATACACGAACTTCCCGCCCCTGATCAGCTTCCTTGAATTTCAGATCCTGCTCCTGCGAAAGGATTGCTTTCCGGGTTTCAACATCTTTCTGTTTAATCTCAAATTCCGCATCCCGCTTGAATTTGTTTTCAGCTACCGATTGTTCAGAAATAGTCTTCTGCAAATTTTTCAGGCCTTGGGCATCAAAGGTGTTGTTGGGATCCATTATTTCCTTGGGAGCCTGGTCAAGCGCCGAGATGGTGCAGTCCTCAAGCTCAAGACCGTTTTGCTCAAGGCCGTCTTTGACAACCTCCATGACTGCCCCTTTGAATTCACCGCGTTTGAGGTTAAGGTCTTCCAGTGTCGATTTTGCGGCAACAATTCTTAATGCATCAATGAGTTTTTCACGCTCAAGATCGGTAATCGCATGCTGCTGCGCTTTCAGCAGAGATTCACTGTCTATATCCGTAGCGCTCTTTACACGTCCACCGACTGCGGCCGAGATTTTATCACCCAGGGTCCTGGCTGCTGTTGATATGCCGTCTTCATCAGCCTTTACACGAATATAGAATTCAGCCACCACCTCTGCTCTGAGCTTATCCAGTGTTATCAAAGAATCTCTTTTGTCTCTCGTGACGATTATCTTCATTGTTTCTAAAGATACCGGAATGATCTCATGGAGGAACCCGATTACGATGCTGCCGTGATCTTTTATGACCCTAAGCCCGCCTTTACCTGTTTTTACATAAGCCAGGTTTCCCCGTGCCCTTACATAAAGGCTGCTGAAGATTAAGCCTATGCCTGCGAGGAGAATGAGGACGAGACCAACGCCGGACCATATTGCCAGCGTTAATCCCTTGAAAAATAGTATGGAAACACCAATAATAACCATACCGGCAAAAATCATACTGCCAAGTATCCCTCTTATATTCATAATAAGGCTCCTTTTAAATAAAAGTTAAAAAATTCATTATTATTGCACTTCCGGAGTTCATCAAATGGTTGAGTAAAAAATGGTTGAGTTGCGATCATTTTAACGATGTTTGACCTCAGGCAAAGTTGGTTTTTTTTGCACAATAAATACCTTTTCTGCCTGGAGATATTGAAGCACGATAATTTCCTCGTTTTCATGAACTGGTTTTTCACCCTCCGCAACCCTGCAATATATGTTGTGAAGGGTTCCATGTTGATCGCGCACCTTGGCCCGCCCACCTGTGGCGCTAATCTGTACCGAGGCCTCGCCATGTTTGCCAACCAGACTTGTCAGACTGACAGCAGAGCTTGCCTGTTTGGGTAATACTTTGGCCACGGTAAGTGATGTATAACGAGTAATGAAAAGACCCAGAATAGTTGCCACAAACAGTGAAGGCCAGAAATAGAACCCCGCCGGAATGAAGCTGATACTTGAAAAAATTCCATTGCAGCATAACCCTATAAAACCCCATGTATTTCCAAACACCAGCAGGATGATGCTCAGTGGACATCTGCCCACGCCTAAGAAGCCCAGCACATTGTCAATGACACCATGGCCAACGTCAATATCGTGATCAACATCATGGTCAATATCATGGTCCAGGTCATGGGAGAAGTCCGGCCCCACTTCAGTCTCTGATACTCCGCTTTGCATGACAAAAAACAGGTAGACCAACCAGAAAACAATAGATGCGCTGAAAACGGCGTTCTGCCAATCAAATATTAAAGATTTCAAGAGTTCCATTCTTCCAGTCGCCTCCCTTTTCAAATATCGTTTAACTTTACTAGCGATCTACTTCATCCCTGTCATCACCGGCTTCAGCAGCCTTTACAATTACCGGTTCTTTTTCCGGTTTATTAATACTATATCTGTCTCCCCCAACAGAAATCATTCCTCCAAAAGGAGGCGCTGAAAGCAACTGACGGGCTCTGGTCACAGGGTCACCTTCTTCGATAAACTCAACATCCGCGTCAATAACATCACCTATGCTTTCTGCCTTCTCCTCCAGCGCTTTGTATGCTTCCTCAAACTCCGCTTCCTTCAGCACATTCTCAATATCAGCATCAAGGCCGAGCTCGGAGGATTCTTTTATGAGGTTTTGTGTCATAAGCCTTGCTGTGGTGAGGTCAATTGAATCCGCCAATTGCTTGTAACTACGCTTTCCATCAATCTGATCGGCAGCATCTGATTCAAGCCTCCGTGCCCTCTCTATCATATTATTAATCTCAATCTGTAATACTTTCCTGGGGAGATCCTGGGAAGCATTTTCTGCGCTTTTATATGTTTTCTTCGCTCCAGCTATCAGTTGCTGGGCTGCAACGTCGGTTTTAGCGTAATTTTTCGATTCAATATCAATCTTCTCTTTGATTGCAAGCTGCAGGGCCAGGATTTTTTTGGCTTTGTCAGTGTCGTTCTTTTTCTGGGACAACAAGGCCTGATTCCCAAGCTCTTTATGTTGCACAACCAGCTTCGCAAGCTCCTTTCTTTGGTTGCCTGCTGCTATCATCGCCGCTGTTGCTGCCTCGCCCTTTTTGTCAGCGAGCGCCATCTCCATCTGAACAGCTTCCTGCAATTCCTCTGGCCTTGTTTTTTTGGGTTCATCAACATCATCAGAACCCATAAAAAGTTCGATTCCCCATTTAATAATGCCTTTTTTCTTCTTTGCCATGGTTTATTTTCCCTCCTTTCATAGAAATATTGTACATATTTTTAGTCAATTTTATTAATAGGTTAGTGACTATCAGCAGGGGTGATGCCTCATCGGCCAGATATTCGGCCTGTTCGGGGAACAGACCCTACACTTATCAGCTCAACAGCTTATCAGCTCACCCGAAGGGCGTTAGGAACGTGGACGAAATAACTTCCCCAACTATGCATCACAGCTTCAGGCCACCTTTGCTCGATCTCAAATCACAAAAATATTGAAATAGCCCGCTATTCCATCAACTTTTGTGATCTGAGATCGAACAAATCTGACCCAAATCTGTGCGCCTACTTGTGGAAGTTAATTCGTCCACGTTCCTTAATTTATTGAGCAAATACGAATTATTCCCATTACTATGGTTCTTTAAGTTAATCAACAAAACGTTTGAAGGCATCGAATACGCTCTCATTTATCTTTATTACTCCTGTCCTACGTAGAAGTAAAATTGCCATAACCACCAAAATCAGGAGAATTATCAAGGGTAATAACCAGACGGTTAGTTTAACTACAAATTTCAATAAAATCCCGACAGCAAGAATAGTACAAATAACTGCCAGTGCTTTCCATATTTTTTCCAACAAATTCACCTCCTTTCAGCGTGTCGAGTAAACCAGTATATTCTGATTCTTCAGTCTAAGGTTTATTTTAATAGCACAAGGCTCCAATAATCATCCTTCTTAAACAATTTGGCTACCAACTTAAGCCGTGACACTTTGCCGCCTCCCAAAGGGTGGCTATCATACACAGTATTATTGATTTCCCGCTCCCGTTAGGACCAGAAAAAAAAATAAATTGGGAAATTTTATCTGTCCACGAATCTGTCAGGTCGATCTTCTGTTTTTTTAACGGACCGACGTTTTTGAAATATAGCATCTTGATTTTCATATCAATATTCTCCAATGTTTTTTCTGCAAAAAATTATGGCAGAAATCAGAAGAAACGTAAAGAATATTCATCAAAGTGGACTTTTACTACTTGGAGTAGATCCAAGCAAGGCAAAGCATGATGTCCGCACAATAGGATGCCACGTTGTTAAGAATGAAGAGGTGCTTGAATGGGTCACTTATTTGCTGATTGACGTTCTGCTGGTTTTCTTAAATCCAGAGGAATCACCCAGAAGGTTAACAAAATGAGCGCAAAAAAAAGTGAATACATGATCACAAATGTTAGTTCACTAAAATTAAAAAACATGATTTTGTGAATCCACTCTTTCATGAAACTGGTTTCATATACCTGATTCTGGCCTCCTCTTACTCTCAAATGATTTTCCCATTCAGTGAATGGGCAAATCATGCCAATCAAAGATTCGCAGAGAACAATGCCCATCGCCAAGATGTGACAGATACGAAATTTTGCATTTCTCGCGAATTTCTGTTTTGTAAAATATCCGATCCAGATAAATATAAACCCAAAAACAACAAAGGCGACAAAAAGGAAATGTATCAACAGGATTAGATCTGCTGCTAACAAGTATTTGCTGTAGGCCGGATTCATATTGTTCCTATTCTCCAAAACCCCTTGCAGTATCATTTCCCATGCCGGCAGGTATAATCCCTAATGCCGGATAATTGCCGGACCTATCTTTATCTTGCATGCAAACCCTTATCGTGCCATTTACTACTTCATTGATGGTGCCATCACCTCCGATGGCAACGATCCGGTCAAATAATTCGGAGGCTGTGGCCTTTTCAGCGAGAGCTGTAGCATGGCCGGGTTTTGTGGTAATCCGGAATTCATAGGCAAGGCTGTCCCTTTCAAGAAGTGCCTTAAGCCTTCTAATAAGCGGATTGAACCTTTCCTTTCCTGATTTCGGGTTTATAATGAAACAAAATTTCATGGGTCACATTTACTAAACTTTCACATTTTTTGCAAACTAAGGGCTCTAATTCGTTAATTCGATGACGTATTATTTTATATTGTTTCACCGCCCGCTTCGCTCAAGACGCAAAGAATGCAGAGTTAAATATTTTTTCTTTTGCCATTGAGAGGACGGCAAAAGAAAATAGCTTAAGCTTTTAAAAAAACAATTTCTCTGCGACCTTTGAGGCTCCGCAGTGATTATAAACCATCCAATTTTAATACGTTACCGTATTTAAGAATACATGTACTAAGGGAGGTATTATGAAAAGAGCTCTGGTGTACCTTGGTTTCGTGTTGTTGTTAGGCGGGCTGCTTTTAGCTTCGTGTTCGGAAAATCAGATGACTGATAAAAAGGGAAACTACGATTGGGCGAAAAAACGCGCTGCAATGGTACAGCAACTGCGCGTGTACGGTATTGAGGATGAGCGGGTGTTAAAAGCTATGAATACTGTCTGGCGTCACAAATTTATCCCTGAAGAATATCTCGGTGTTGTCCCACCTTATGGGAACCACCCCTGTCGCATCGGTTATGATCAGACGATCTCGCAACCCTACATTGTCGCTTATATGACAAAAAAACTGAATATTCAGACCGGAGAAAAGGTGCTTGAAATTGGCACCGGGTCAGGGTATCAAGCCGCCATTCTTGCCGAGTTGGGCGCGGAGGTTTACAGTATTGAGATCATACCCGAACTGGCAAATCATGCCCGTAAAGCTCTGACCATAGAGGGGTATGAGCAGGTCAAGGTGCTGACTGGTGATGGCTATAAAGGCTGGCCGGAACATAGTCCTTTTGATGCCATTATAGTAACCTGCGCGCCGGAAGATATCCCGCAAGCCTTGGTAAATCAATTAAAAGAAGGTGGGCGAATGATTTTGCCCCTCGGTATCTACATACAACGTCTGGTTATCCTTCGTAAAAAATCAGGACGTATAGAAAAAGTTGATGATCTTCGCGTGCGGTTCGTGCCAATGGTGCGCTGATCGTAAGTCTCCCGCATGGACACCAAGCCGCTCGCCAAGCTGTTTGCGGTCTGGGAGAAATCAGAAGAAACGTAAAGAATATTCAGCAAAACGGGCTTTTTGCTGGTTGGAATGGATGTTAGCAGGATATAATACTATTTTGTCAAGAATGAAGAGGTGCTTGAATGGGTTACTTATTTATTACTCTAGTGTAACTTCTTTTGCCTTAAAGAGAGCAAATCTGGTGCAGGCTGGACCAACTATCTCATTAAAAGCTACCGCAATCAAAGTGATATTCAAGATGACTGATCGGAATTCAAAGTAGCTGGAATCCTGGGTGATTAAAAGGGTTAGACCAATAGCAACACCAGCTTGAGGGATCAAAGTCAATCCCAGATATTTTCTGATGGTTTCAGATGCGCCGGAAAGCGCCCCTCCCACATAAGCTCCAACGATTTTTCCTATAATGCGCGCTAATACAAAAATAATCCCCCAAGTAATCATGGTCGGTCCCACGGTTGTAAATACTTTTAGATTCAAGTTCGCACCGGCCAACACAAAGAAAAAGCAATAGATGGGCGGGGTCAGCTTCTCCAGATTAGCAA
>JAJSZO010000146.1:0-4150 GCA_030262795.1 Deltaproteobacteria bacterium
AGCAAAGGGGGTATAGTATCAAACTTTAATTATTTCATTTAGTTTTTTATAAATCCTCTTGATCCTACAATCGTCACTTGTTCTTAACTGCGCTTCAACATGACTGACTCTCCGGCTAACCGATGAATAGGTAATATTGAACAATTCCCCAATTTTTTGATTACTGCATCTGCCTGTCTTCCATAAAAAATATAAAATGGCATCTCGCTTATCACGGTTATTTTCTAAAAGTCGTTTGGACTCTCTAAAAAAATCAATATTACAATCAAGCAGCCTGGCGGCTTTTTCAATTAGCGCCCGTTGATCCTCATTTTTTAAAAGTTGATTTAATTGCGGCAGTTCTCCGTTTTTGTTTAATGATAAGTATGTCTCCTTGATATATTCCAAGAACTCACGTGAACCGTAAATTAAACCAAATTTAATATCTTCCCATAGACTCTCTTTTTCATCGGAATACCTCTGAACTTTATCGCGGTAAGCTCTCTGTTTGTCTTTTGTTGCATGTACCTGTGAAAAGATAGGACCGGTCTTCAACCACTCAGGCGGCTTTTTCTTATAGGCATAAACCGGTAACTACTCCATTTATAGTTCACCAAACGCTTTACGATTCCTGCCCTCAATGGATTGCGATGTATATAACATGAGAGTCTCAGCAAATAAGCATCATTTTCAACAATTATGCTCTTAAACCGTCCCTGAAACGGATGGCCGCTTTGCAAATTTCTCAGATTAAAACGTCGGGTGTATCGTGTTCCCAGCCATTGCATGCTCTTTGAAAGATTGGGTCTCATTGTCCGCAGCAGGAGATGATAATGATTGTCCATCAGAACATAAGCATAAATTTCAACCTCAAACCTTTCTGACATATTTGCCAGGATGTATAAAAAATCCTGTCGATCCTCATCACTGTGAAATATGTTGCTCTGATTATTTCCTCGTGAAAGAATATGATAATATGCTTCTTCAAATTCTATTCTCAATTGTCGTGCCATACACTAAAATTTATAAAGTCTTTTTTGAGTTGTCAAGCTTTATTATAATAATCAAGGTTTGACCCCAATCCAAGGTTGACCCCAATCCAAGGTTTGACCCCAATCCTGACCCCCTTATAGTGACCCCCTTATAGGATGTCCCTATGTATAACTAATTGACCAAATCAAAAGATAAATTTATAAAGCGATGGACGATCCCTTGTCGTCAGCAGATAAAATTTGAAAGGATAGAAAAATATGAATACCAGAACAATAAACATAACATTGCCTTTAGGGGCATTTTCAGCGCTTAAAAAGACGCCGGCTGAATTTGCAAAGGACATACGGCTGACTGCGGCGGTCAAATGGTACGAGATGGGAGTTGTATCCCAAGAAAAGGCTACTGAAATAGCCGGATTGTGCCGTGAGGATTTTCTCATGTCGTTATTAAAATTTCGAGTCTCACCTTTTCAGTATACGGCGGAAGAAGTCCTTAAAGAGGCTGGTTATGAATAAAAACCTGGTTATCAATGCCTCTCCCGTAATACTGCTCGGGAAAGCCGATCTCTTGAAAACAATAAGTCCATTAGCCAAAACGTGGATAATACCTGATGGAGTTATCCATGAAGTTCAGGCCAAAAGACCGATTGATCCTTATTTGTCAGGTCTTGCATCTAATTCTGAGATTGTGCAGAAAGCTGTTTTAAACATTCATCCTTCAATAGCCGCCTGGAATCTTGGTCAGGGCGAAAGCGAGGTTTTGACATTGGCATTGGAAAAACCTCGCACAGGAGTTGTGTTAGATGATTTGCAGGCGCGTAAATGCGCTGAGCTTTTTGAAATCCCTTTGATCGGCACTCTGGGGCTAGTTGTTTTGGCTAAACGAAAAGGCTTGATCACCCTTGCCAAGCCTTTTATTGAACGCCTGGCCGCTGTCGGGTAGTATATTAATTCTGCCATACTTACTCGTATATTGGTTGGGATTGGTGAAACAGACGAAAAAAATGAAGAAAAATCTTGAAGTAAATTTGGAAAAAAGTTTGCATAAGTTACTTTCATTACCAGCGATGCCCCCTCCTTTGATATGAGACGCTATTTACTTATTTTCGGTCTCACCTCCAACCAATTTTCTGGCGATATATGCCGTAATGATCCAATGGCGTTTAACCGGGAAAGTCTCGGAAATCATAACAACTACAATGTACTTGCCACCGCTCACATTGTCAAACCACCGGGTGAAAAGTCGAGCATTTTTAAAACGTGCGCTAATTCTTATCTGGTCTGGTTCAGCAAAAGTCTCAGCTATGAAATCCCGATACTTGGGCAAGAGATCGGGATAATTTTTGGCGTTTGACGGATGTACCGAAAGACTATCCTGCGCAGCCATTGCGCTCTATGGCGAAGTCATCAACTTCTCTGCAAAATACCACCCACCTTCGCGAAAGCGGCTCTCATTCGTTTTGATCCACTCTGCATATTTTGCTATGGCTTGCTTTTGCTGTGATACCAGCATGTCGGTTTCAAAGGGAAAGTCGATGCCATAGCGGATTACCAATTCTTCATACGCCATTTGTCGTACTATACGCGGGCTTTTTTCCGATTCCAGGTTTTCCAATAAACAGGCTGGCGAATAAGGTTTGCCGTTACGATACCGGATTGCGGGGTTAAAGTGTGATTTATTTTCTGCCCACCACTTTTGCCAGTCTTCCGGTTTTTGTGACAAGCGGGTAATGGTGGTGCCTGGTTCTTCTCCAGGGGGATAGAGACTTTCCCCTCGTTTTAGCTTTTCAAGTTCTTCTTCAAACAGTTCATCTTCATCTATTTCTTCAGGAATAAAAACTTCTTCGTAAATTCCCGCGCCAGTAATGGAATTGAGTGCCATTGCCGCAGACTCGGCAAAATCGGCATTACCAAGACCTGATAGAAGTGTGTCAACAGCCGAAATATCCCCGAGCAAACCCAATGCGATCAGGCAATCAGCGCTTGCCTTGTTGTTAGTGGCACTTTCTATCAGAACCGCTGCCGTTGAGCGCTTGCCTCCAAGTCCAAGCAGCAGAAAAGGCCAATTCCCTGAATGGACACAATGCAAGCAATGGTCTAAGGTTTGCGGATCGCCGATACGCAAAAGCGCCAGCGCTGTTGCAGAACAGATTGATTCATCTTCGTGTTTAAGATACTTATTGAAAAGGAGTGTGCGGGCATATTGTTCGCGAACGCGGCCAATAGACCAAATAATATTAGATACTGCTTGTGAATTGTTTTGCAATGCTGCAAGCAGTTCTTTTCCTGAAGACAACCAGTCGATACCCTATAAGTTTAGCAACAACAGGAATTAGCTTTTGATCCCCTTCTGATAGAATACAAATAAATTTTTCTTTCCATTCTGCCGGCAGCTCATGGTTGAGGGCGTCACTTATGGCTTGAACCCTTTCCGCATCCTTTGGATCAAGGGCTTCCAAACATTCCTGCACAAAGTCCAGCCGGTTTTGCCGACAGAAAACTCTTACTGCTGCATGGAGTTCGCCAAAGTCGCCTTCCATTACCTGAGTTTTGCAAACATTCAATGCCGGTTCTTCGCCAACCACCAGAGCGTCAATATGCGCTTCAAAGCGTTCTTCAAAATCTTCGATGTCAAGCCAAGTTATTTCTGGATCATCGAACAAGGTCAGACGCTGCTCGTAAAGGAAGGAGGCTTCCTCAAGATGTTCCTGGTATAGTTCTGTTTCAAAATCCGATATTGTTTGGGTCATTATTTCGTGTTTCTGTTGAGGTAATTATCTCTGATTTCTCGCAAGAAAATCATGAAGTCGTTGAGGTGTTTCTTCAACACGCCATATACAAGGATATCTTCAATTCTATCGTAACCATGCACAAGGATATTTCTTGTGCCCGCCATGGGTACCAGGAACACAAGGCTTGTTTCGCTCAAGATGCCCGCTTCTGCAAGGACTATAAAAACCCCTTTGTTGTCATTCGGTTCTTTGAGACTTTCCTGAGAAATGATGATTTTTGCAATGTCCAGGCAGGTCTCAATTGCCACATGGAGATTTCTTTCCGAAATATCTTTGGCATCCTGGGAAGCCTGATATTCGGAAAAAGAACGGATTTGTCGGGAAAGTTGTTTGAGCCTCTCAACACGCTCCCCGACAATCTTCATTTTTTTTTCTATTAATTTCATA
>JAJSZO010000146.1:4250-6584 GCA_030262795.1 Deltaproteobacteria bacterium
TTGATCTGCTTCATACACACAACACCCGCTTGACACTGCTTCATAGGCCAGTTCAATAGAGGAGGAATTGAGGATAACTACATCCGTCTCTTTCCAAAACTTCGTCCCTATTTGCATTGCAGTCATGTAGGCATGCCCGGTCGTCTCAAAGGGGTCAGCCTTATAAGCCTTCTCATCCAGAAGAAAGGCCAAATCCATATCAGACCGCGCCTTTTCTTTTCCCTTTGCATAAGACCCAAATAAATACACAACTACTATAGGAGAAACATTCTCTATAATTTCACTGAGATATATCTCTAACTTTCTTATAATCTTAGTTGATTTTTCCATTCCATATCAGTGCCACGGTTGATTGCATGGTAGAAAATACCAGAATATTCAACGCGAAGCTGCCTTGCCTATTAATTTGCCCTCGTTATTCACTTCTCATTTGTCTGACATCAAATTCAAAATCAGGATAGAATAATTTTATGACGATATCAATAGTGAATAATTAAGATGCGACCCTGTATTCTGTATTGTTCCCATTACCATCCATTGGTATTTTGTCAAGCAGGAGTTACCAAAACCAAGAAAAAATGGGGATATCTCCTTTCCGTTTCCAGGAAGGATGTAACCATCTTGGGCAAGGGTGGTTATTAAGTCATACCAAGAAGGATCTGTTTTTGTCGAGATCCGGGGGCTCGGACTTCAAAGAGAGGCTGGGCGGGTTGCAAAATGGCCAGTTCCAAAGCGGCAGCAGCTCGCTGGCGCTGGAAGCCGGTTCTGAGAACCTTGTGGAGATGTTCAGGGGATATGGGTTGACCCAAGAGATATCGAGTCCCGTTTCGAAACGCAGCTTTATTTTTTGCCCACCATTTATCAATCAATTGAGCATCAGGCCACGGAAGATCTTCATCAGAGTCCATTTTCACACCTTCATCCTCAGGGTTTTCTGTTGGCCCAGCTTCAAAGCTTTCAGGCCATTCACCCTCAAGATTTTCATAGGCAATATCTACCCCTGTGATCATGGTGAAGGCCTCTCCCGCTACTCGGGCCAGCTCCGGCACTTCCATATGCTCAATAATCCACGGAATGCGTACCGGGTCCCCGGCAACTCCAGCCCCGATCACCGCATAGCGAAGCCAGTCAGGTTGCTGAGACATTTCTTTCAGCCAGTTTTGTGCGCTGGTATTGTCCATAACCCGCAAAGTAAGGTTCAAAGCCCTTTCCCGGAAGGGTGACTCTGATGTGGCAAGGGTTTTGAGAAACTCCAGTGCCTCGTCTCTGTCCCCTAACAAAACCGTCGACCAAGCAGCCCAGAATTGGCAATCTTTGTCCTCGGCAGCAAGCTGATTTTTTAACATAGAGAGCAGATCAATACGGCCCAACTCACCTACCGCGCGAATAGCACGCGCTTTAAGAAAAGTGTCCTCATCATTTAAAGCGTCAACAAGTATTGAGCCTGGATCCTGGCGATGCACGGCGGAGGCTGCTACGCCGATCCGACGCAGTTCATGTGTTAATGATTGTAGTAACTGGTCAATATGCTCTTTCACCTGGTCGAAACGCAGCCAGCCAAGCGCGGAAATAAGTCCCCGCGATAATACCGGATCTGTGGCCGCAGCTTCCAGCACCATCTTGATGCGCTGATCTTGTCCGCTCTCAAAGGCCAGAACAGCAGCGGCAAACACTTCCCCGGATTCCTCCTGTGGCCGCAGCTTCCAGCGCAGATACTCCACCCCACATCCTCAGCAATTCGCAATCCATCTATGTTAGCTTCCACACGTTCATCCAGGTCTGCGATGTCCTTCAGGGAATAGTGCGGTGCCTGGACAGCAGCATCCCGGAGAATCCACAGAAATGCTGCTTCTTCCGCATGTTGTTCAACGATACTTTCGATTACTGCAATATTCGTTAGGTTCATTCTTTACGGGTTCTCGTTTGCCGTTATAGCATACATATTGTTTATAAAGTGTGCTGTTTCCACGATAGTTCTCAAAATTAATCCAAAAAAAGTTGAGACGTGATTCACTATTCCCCTGTTGGTTTTTTGTATTCAGCCATTTCAGGTTTCAGGTTCATTGATCGAAGTCATAAACACGTACCGAGTGCGTGATCGTTATGTCCATAATGCCTCTATCTCATGGCATAGGCTTTATCGTGAGGGCCAACTGTCAAAAATAGAATGGCATTATCAGGCAGATTGTCACAAAAGCAATATTCGCATTGAGGAATACGCCGACATTCTTCACAGATCACAAAGATGATTCGAAAATTTCTATCAATACGAGCGCTTCGACATCCTTTCAAATTCAGTTTGCCACTGATATCACCAAGAAATTCTGTATGAGA
>JAJSZO010000147.1:0-4466 GCA_030262795.1 Deltaproteobacteria bacterium
TGGGACTGCCATGGGCTTCCTATTGAGCATAATGTTGACAAAGAGCTTGGAGCAAAGAAAAAAGATATTTCTCAGACCGATTTCCGCAGATTATGCAGATCATATGCAGAAAAATATGTTGATATCCAGCGTGAAGAATTTAAGCGTCTTGGCGTTATGGGAGAATGGGACAATCCCTATTTGACCATGAATTACAGTTATGAATCCACAATTGCACGGGAATGCTGCAAGTTTGCTCTGAATAACAGCCTTTTCAGAAGCAAGAAACCTATACACTGGTGTTGCAGTTGTAAGACAGCTCTTGCGGAAGCGGAAATTGAATATCATGACGAGACTTCAGATTCGATATTTGTTAAATTTCCTTTAATAGACGATCTTGGAATTCAGGCGTTTAAAGATAAAAAAGTGAATTTAATTATATGGACTACAACACCCTGGACATTACCTGCTAATCTTGCAGTGGCGCTTCATCCTGATTTTGTTTATGCGGCTGTTGAAACAGGAAATGGCGAGATTTTTATTCTTGCAAAAGATCTTGTTGAAAGTTGCATGAAAATTTTCGGAATCTCTGATTTTTCTATTATTGCCGAAATTGAGGCTGCAGCGCTTGAGCATAAAAAATGCCTTAATCCTCTGTATAACAGGGAATCTCTTATTGTTCTTGCTGTGCATGTTACGCTGGATGCCGGAACAGGATGCGTTCATACTGCTCCGGGGCATGGTCGTGAGGATTATGAAGTCGGGCTGTTATATGATCTGGATACTTATTCTCCGGTAAATGAAAAGGGCTGTTTTACTGATGATGTAGAGTTCTTTAATGGCCAGTTCGTTTTTAAAGCCAACAATGGTATTATTGATAAATTGCAGGAAACCGGAGCACTTGTTGCTCAGGAATCAATTTCGCATTCCTATCCCCATTGCTGGCGCTGCAAAAAGCCCGTTATATTTCGGGCAACTCCACAGTGGTTTATATCTATGGACAAAACAGGCTTAAGAGAAAAAGCTCTTAATGAAATCGACAGGGTTGAATGGATTCCTGACTGGGGCAGAGAAAGAATTTACGGAATGATTAAGAATCGTCCGGACTGGTGTGTGTCCAGGCAGCGGGCATGGGGTGTGCCTATAACTGTATTTTATTGTGAAAAATGTGAGACTGTATTCATAAATCATGAAACAATAAATAAAATTTCAGAACTTTTTGAAAAACATGGAGCAGATGTCTGGTTTGAAAAACAGGCAGAGGAGTTTCTTTCTCAAAATGCTGTGTGTCAAAAATGCGGGCATAATAAATTTATTAAAGAAACAGATATTCTGGATGTCTGGTTTGATTCAGGGGTGAGCCATGCGGCAGTTCTTGAACAGCGCCCGAATTTAAAATGGCCGGCAGATCTTTATCTCGAAGGAAGTGATCAGCATAGAGGCTGGTTTCACAGCTCTCTTTTAACAGCCGTCGGTACAAGAAACCAGGCGCCCTACAAGTCTGTATTAACTCATGGTTTTGTTGTTGATGCAAACGGAAGAAAAATGTCAAAATCCATTGGAAATGTTATAGCTCCCAAAAAAGTTATTGATAAATATGGAGCTGAAGTTCTTCGTCTCTGGGTATCTGCATCTGATTACAGGGATGATATAAGGATTTCTGAAAACATTTTAAAACAATTAAGCGATTCATACAGGCGGATCAGAAATACCTGTAGATTTATGTTAGGCAATTTATATGATTATGATCCTGAAACAGATAGAGTACCACATGAGTCAATGCCTGATATTGATAAATTTGCGTTGCACAAGTTGCAGGAACTCATTGAGAAAATTTTGAAAGCATACGAAACTTTTGAGTTTCATGTTATCTACCATGCACTTCACAATTATTGTACGCTTGATCTTTCTGCGTTTTATCTTGATATTCTTAAAGACAGGCTTTACACATCACTTCCGCAATCAATTGAACGAAGAAGCGCTCAGACAGTAATACATACAATACTGGATTCTGTTGTCAGGATTATGGCTCCCGTACTTTCTTTTACAGCAGAAGAGATCTGGAAGCTTATGCCGGATATGAAAGAAAAAGAATCCAGCGTTCATCTTTCTTCTTTGCCAAAAATAACTGAGAGCCGGAAAGCTGAAAAACTGGCGCAAAAATGGGAAACTATTATTAAGGTCAGAGGGGAAGTGACAAAAGCTCTTGAAGAGGCAAGAGCAAAAAAGAAAATAGGTCATTCTCTTGATGCAGTTGTGACAATCAGTGTGAATGAAGAACTGTATAAAGAGCTGTGTCCTTATAAAGAAGACTTGAAGACCATATTTATTATTTCCGGAGCTTCTCTTGTTAAAGGAGAAAAACTTGATAACGCCTATGAAAGTACGGATATCGAAGGCCTTGCCATAGTTGTTGAGCCGGCAATCTCTGATAAATGTGAACGCTGCTGGATACACGATCCTTCTGTCAGCTTAAATCCTGAGCACCCAACTATTTGCAGCCGGTGTGAAAAGGTGGTGGGGCAAACGTACGACGGACAAAAAACACAGATTTCGCCCAAAGGGCACTAAAATTATGCAAAACAAATACTTAAAACTTGCTATCATTGCCGGATCAGTAATTATTCTTGATCAGATTACAAAAGCCGTTATCTTGTATTTTCTGCCTCTATATCATTCTATTGCAATTATACCAGGATTTTTCAGCATAACTCATATTCATAATCCTGGCGGAGCTTTCGGGTTTATGGCCAATCATGGTCCGGTTTTGCGAAGCATAGTTTTTCTTTTTTTCTCATCATTGGCGATATGTTTAATCTTCTATTTCTACAAGAAAACACCAGTAGAATATTCATTACTTTCTGCTGGTTTTGCGCTTATTTTTGGAGGTGCCATAGGCAATCTGATTGATAGAATCCGCCTCGGAGAGGTTGTTGACTTTCTTTATTTCTATATAGGCAGTTTTCACTGGCCGGCTTTTAATGTTGCGGACAGCGCTGTCTCTATAGGGATGGTTATTTTTGCATATCACTTGTTCTTTAAAAAACTTCCGTATTAATTGGTCAAGTACCTAACCCCTGAACCCTGTTACTAAATATGTATCCTATTCTATTAAAAATCGGCGATATTACTATTCATACTTATGGTTTTTTTGTTGCCATGGGATTTCTTGCAGGAATCCTGCTGGCAAAGAAAGAAGCCAAAAGAATGGGTATTGACCACGAGAAGATAATGGATCTTTGTTTTTACGTCATGATTGCCGCTATTGCAGGATCACGCCTGCTTTATGTTGTAATAAACCATGAAATTTTTCTTTCAAATCCGCTGGATATTTTCAAGATATGGAATGGGGGACTTGTTTTTTATGGTGGTTTTATTGTCGCTTTATTAACAGCTTTTATTTATTTAAAGATACATAAAATACCTGTTTGGCGGACGGCTGATATTGCAGCCCTTTCTCTGTCCATAGGTCACTTTTTAGGAAGGCTGGGGTGTTTTTCAGCGGGATGTTGTTTTGGAAAAGAATGTGATCTCCCGTGGGCAGTAACTTTTACACATCCGGAAACTCTTGCGCCTATTGGTATACCAATCCATCCGACTCAACTTTATTCTTCCATAAGCAATCTGATTATTTTCTTTTTTCTCTGGTTTTTCCGCCGGCGCACGAAATTTGATGGTCAGTTGTTCTGGATGTATGTTTTAATTTACGGGATTGCACGTTCATTTATAGAGATATTTCGAGGTGATTTCAGAGGAAATCCTGTTTTTGAGTTCTTATCAGTTTCTCAAACAATAGGAATATCCATGTCCGTTATTGCCGTTATTATGTTAATTAGTAGTAAGGAGAGCATTGAGAATTGAATATTGAATATTTGCGGAATCGCTTTGCTCTGTTTTTTTTTAAAAAATTGGCAGAATTCCTTCAATTTTCAATCGACAATATTCAATTTTATAGCCATCATGTCTGAGTTTAAATTTAAAGAACTGGAGAATTATCTCAAAACCCTGTCAAACGATGAGGCAAAGAATAAATTTGCTTCTGCATATTTGATTTATGGGGAAGAACTGCTTTATAAAAAAGCATTAAATATTCTTCTATCTGCTGTCTTGCCTGATACATCATCAAGGACTCTTAACTATGAGTCTTTTGAAGATACAGGTGGAAATATTTATAACGTTGTAGAAAAGTTAAACACATTTTCTCTAATACCCGGCGAAAAGGTTATAGCTCTCTGTGATTCAAGGATATTCTACTCAAAGCATGATACGGAAAGTATTCTTAAGAAGGCAGAGGAAGCCTATGCAGATAATAAAATTAAAAAAGCTGTTGGATATGTTGTAAGTGTTCTCGGTCTGTTAAATCTATCGTTTGAAGATGTTTGCAATGATGACGGCAAGGCAAAGTTAAAACTTGATAAGAACTTAAATGAGAACAAGTGGTTTGATAAAGTTATAACATATTGTATTGATAAACGCGTTACCATACC
>JAJSZO010000147.1:4566-6580 GCA_030262795.1 Deltaproteobacteria bacterium
CTTCTTTCCAGTGAATTTCACTATTTTCAACTTTTTGCTGCAATAACAAATCAAATCAGAAAATTATTAATTGTTAAACTGTTTGTCGAAAGTTCTTATGGCAGAGAATGGAATGTAGGTGTTCAGTATAATAAATTCAGGAGCAGTATTATGCCGGCAATACAAAAGCATGACAGCGTTTTATTGAAACAGTTTGAAAATTGGGAAAATCTTATTTCAAAAGATGGAGTATCTAATAACAAAAAGAAAGGAAAATCGGAAAAAAGCAAATTAACTACAGAACTGTTGATTGCCAAAAATCCTAATAATCCTTATCCTGTTTTTCTATTGTTTAGTAAATCGGAAAAATTTACAAAAGAAGAACTGCTTAACTCTATAGAATATATGAGCAAAGCTGACCTGCGCCTTAAATCTACAGGCCAAAATCCCAAGCTTGTACTGGAAGATGCGATTTTTCACATTTGCAGGGGAAAAGGCAGGGGAAAGGGCAGGGATTAGGGGTCAGGGGGTAGGGATTATAGGGGTCAGAGGAAAGGGATCAGGGGTTAGGGGACGAATAAATGGGTTTTATTAGACGGCAGGAAATTCAACTCGCTATTAAATTTTTAATGTGGCAGTATCAAAAAGCAAATATCCCGGCACCTGAACATTCAGCCATTGAACAACTGGCGGGTAAAATAGTTGATGATGCGCATCGCATAGCACGTGAACGGGGTAGTAATGTCCTTTCAATTATTAAAGAACTGGCAAGTGATTTAAAAAAGAAATAACCTGACATTGCATTTATATTGACCGGATCCAGTCTGCGGCTTCCGCTGTCAGATAATTCGCAACGATGAAATGTAAATTGTTTTTTCATTCCAAGAAATTATGGTTTAAACACTATGAAGCTCAAACATATCGGTGCAGAACACAGAAAACATCCTCGTATAAATGAACGCTTACAGTTTAAGCTCAAGACAAACCATTTTGATATTGTTACTGAGACGATAAATCTTAGTTGTATTGGGGCATATTGTCAGGCAAACAAGTATATTGCTTTAATGACCGTCCTCGACATAGTCCTGGCATTACCTCACGTTGATCAAGAGGGTGAATTTGAGTATGTAGAATGTAATGGCTTGGTGGTGAGAGTTGAAAAGGTTTCATTTGACACTGATGCGCGTGACGCATACAATATAGCTATTTATTTTAGTGAGATTGAAGACTCTGAAAAGCAGAAGATTGAGAGTTTTATCGAAAAATATAGAGACTAAGGAACGGGGTTTAAAGAACTTTCTCCTTTAGGCGGCCTGAAGATGAGATGCCTAAATGGGAAAGTTCTTTAAACCCCGTTCCTTAGGGTTCGCACAAAAATAAGAATCAAGCATCACTTCGTCAGGATTTATTAACACATGACTTTCACAGGGAGGTGGCTCATGAATAATCCGGCAATATTGATCGCTGAAGGGGATGAGATTTTGTGTCAAGATCTTAAAGGTCGTTTATTTCACCATGGATTTGAGGTCATCGAAGCCTTGGACCAAACAAGTGTCCTCCGGTTTTTCCAAGCCGGGAAGCTGGATCTCGTTATCATAGGCTCTTTTGGAAACAATAGCATGGATGGACTGAAAACAGTGGCGCTGATCCGCCGGCAGGACAGAGAAGTGCCGCTCTTTCTGATTGTCAGAAATAGCTCTGAAGCGCAGGTTATTGCGGCCTTAAGGGCGGGGGTTACGGATTATTTCAAATGGCCTGTCTCGTACGACGAATTGATAGCAAGTGTCAATCGAAACCTTTCGTACCATAAGAGAAACTTTTCAGAAACAGGTATTGACGAGCCTATGATCGGTGACAGTGCGGCAATGCGAGAAATCAAGGCTTATCTCATTAATGTTGCCACGACAGACTGCACCGTCCTTATCTGGGGTGTCCAAAAAGCTAACCTGTTGATATAATAGTATTTTGCTAGAACAAGTTGGCAGAAAATCATCATAAAATGCCCTTGTTCTCGACAAAATCCAATAAAAACAGT
>JAJSZO010000148.1 GCA_030262795.1 Deltaproteobacteria bacterium
TTACAGAAGATTTTCATAATCAGCAATTTAGTTTATTGGAAGGAAGAGATTCATCCAGAAAACCAAAAGTAGAGATTTTTTTAAAAGAGGTGGATGATGCAGTATATCTTTTGTGTAAGAGTGAAGGACGAAAAGTAAAAGAAGCAGTGATGCGCAACAAAGCAGAAGAAAAATTAGAAGCCGAATTAACAAATTTATCAAATCAAATTCAAAAAGGAAGAGAGAACAATCCTGTTACTATTGAAAGAAGAATAGGCAAGTTTAAGGAGCGTCATAACAAAGTTGCAAAATATTATGAAATAGAATATCAACACCGAGAATTTTCGTATACGGTTCCCTGCGATATAAGGATTGCAAAACGATTCAGTAATTCATTGGAAAAATTAAAAGACAAAGCAGAAAAGAATAAGATCAGTTTTCCTGCCCTTACTAAAAAATTGGCTGATTTTAATCAAAAATATACCTCCGACTATTTGAAAATTAATATTCATTTAAAAAAACCAGAGCTGACTTGGGGCACAATAGATGAAATACAGGACAAGGCAAGAAAATTAGACGGTAATTATATTTTAAAAACCAATCGGAAAGACCTGAAGCAGGCTGAAATTTGGAATCTTTATGTAATGCTGACGCGTATAGAAAATGCGTTCAGGGATTTAAAAACCTATCTTGGATTACGGCCAAATAATCATCAAAAGGAGCAACGCGTAGATGGTCATATTTTCATGTCAATCCTTGCATATCATCTGTTGCATTCAATTGAATATACATTGCGTCAAAAGGGCGATCATTCAAGATGGGCTACAATAAGACGGCTTGTCAGCACACATAATTATTCAACAATCCAATTACCGACAACCAAAGGCACTGTCATCAATGTAAGAAAAGCAGGGGTGCCGGAGGCAGTTCATATAGACGTTTATAACAAATTAGGAGTTGATTATAAAAATTTACCGATAAAAAAAAGCTTAGCCTAAACAAAACTTGAAGGACGTCCGTAGTGTCTGTGGCCGTAACCCATTGAATATGGGTCTGTTTTTTTAAAGCGCGAAAGTTGGGATAAGGTAAATGTCCTTCAGGTTTTGATCAACTCCTCTTCTTTCATCAAAAGCGAGCAATGACGGATCGTTAAGAGAAAACATGGCAAAGCCTGACATCAGCGCATCTGCCATAGAAATCTCAATATTGCCTTGACGAAAATCCGATATTTTCGAAAAGTCATTATGGAGACTGCTAAACAAAGCATCTGCATTAAGATGCTTTCGAAGTATCGGATTGAAACTATTTTTTGAATTTTGATGGTTCATACCTATAATATAAACCATCTTGCTCAAAAGTCTTGTAGTTTTTTCGTATTTTTTAAAAAAAAGTGAAATTTCTTATTCAAAAGCCCAACAATTAAGAAGATTTTTGTCCATTTTTGTGGTAAAAGTTTACGAAGCATAAACTCCAAAATGTCCTTTTTCTATATCTTCGCACTATGAGCGGGAATTGCTGTATGAAGGAGCTCTCGAAGCGCACGAAAGACGATTCCGAATACGTTCTCAAGAAAGCTTCTTTTGCCCACAAGGAAGGCAGGCTTGCTGAAGCGGAAAAAGGCTATCTGGAAGTATTGAGAAGAAAGCCTGATTGGGGACAGGTGCTGAATGCGCTTGGAACGGTATTCTTGGACCAGTCCCGGCCGGATAAGGCCAAGAAAGTTTTTGAAAAAGCAGCCGACCTTAGACCTCCCTATTTTCCGGCATGCTATAACCTGGCCAGGCTGAAGCAGCGAGAGAACGATCACAAGGGTGCCATAAGTATTTACAGGGCCATGTTGGAAAAGCAGCCTGGTATTGGTGAAGCATGGAATAATTTGGGTGTCGCATATAGGGAAATTGGGGACCAGGATGAAGCCATATCCTGTTTTCGAAGGGCAGTGGCGTTCGTTCCTGACATGGCAGAGGCATGGAACAACCTTGGCGTGGCACAGGACGAGTTTAATATGATTGAAAACGCTTCAAAGTCATACAGAAAGGCTATTGAGATACGGTCAGATTATGCATCCGCCCACTTCAACCTCGGGATTTCTCTTCAAAAGCTTAGGCGATTCAAGGAAGCCGAGGAACATTACAACAAGGTGCTTGAGACCAAGCCGGATGATGAGGCGGCAAGATTCATGCTCCAAAGCCTGGGGATATCGGAAACACCTGATGCCGCCCCGGTGGAACACGTGCGTAGGATCTTTGATCGGTGTGCCGGGACTTTTGAAAGGATCCTGGTTAAAGACCTAGAATACAAGACCCCTGAACTCCTGTTTGACCTTGTGCGCCCATATCTGACTGAAAAAATGAATGTTCTGGACATTGGCTGTGGTACCGGTCTAGGCGCTCAATTCTATCGGCCGTTTGCGAAAAGACTGATAGGCGTCGATGTATCGTCAAAGATGCTTGAAAAGGCCGCAGAGAAGAAAATCTACAACCAGCTCAAGGTTTTTGACATACTTCAAGACTGGGGCTTTTCCCAAAAATTTGATCTGATATATAGCTCTGACGTCTTTGTATATTTTGGGAATCTGGATACGATCATCAGGTCTGCATCTTCATATCTTGTTTACGGAGGAATCATTGCATTTTCAGTGGAAAGACTGGAAGACAACAGCATGGAGTACCGGCTCTTTCCCAGCGGTCGCTATGCACACTCACGGACATATATTCAAGATTGCCTAAGGCGTCATGGATTACAATTAATAGAGGAAACCAAATCAGATATTAGGAAGCAGTCAGGAAATCAGGTCAAGGGATTATTAATTGTAGCAAAAAATGAGGTGTGTG
Source organism: Deltaproteobacteria bacterium (assembly GCA_030262795.1). Taxonomy (GTDB): domain Bacteria; phylum Desulfobacterota; class Desulfobacteria; order Desulfobacterales; family ETH-SRB1; genus B13-G4. The sequence continues at coordinate 2,814 of JAJSZO010000148.1, forward strand.
TGGTCGCATCTTAGGGAAAAAGTGGAATGTCTCGGCATGACATTCGAGAACGATGAAAAGCGCCGGGAATACTTCCTGGAAAAGCTGTGCGAGAAGCTAAATGACCCGGAGTTCCGCAAAATCAAGGGGTTTCCGATTGGCGAAGACGAGGACATCATGGCGCTGTCTGATCCGCCGTATTACACGGCTTGTCCGAATCCTTGAAGCCTGAACCCTGAACCTGGAACCCTGGTACGTCTTCGGTGTGCTAATTTCAACGATTGTAAGGTGTCCCGCCTCACGTAGGTAGCCGTGAACCATGAACGTTGAACCGCTCAACCCGGACGATAATAGGAGATATTGATTTTTGGCAGCTACCTTGATATTTATATTAGCTTTTGCAGTCGGTATCGGACTCGGGATGTTTTATTTCGGCGGCCTCTGGTTAACAGTACGGCGACTCCCCGCGGCGCGGCATCCTGTTCTTTTAAGCTTTTGCAGTTTATTCTGCCGTATGGTTGTGGTTATGGTCGGCTTTTATTTTGTTATGGATGGTCATTGGCTGCGGCTGATTGTTTGCATGTTGGGTTTTCTGGGAATGCGGAGCATCCTTGTGCGTCTTTGGGGGCCGGAAAAATGCATATAACTCCTGATACTTTAATTATCTTTCAATGGGGTTCTGTTTCACTGAATGGAACCATTTTTTTTACATGGTGCATAATGGTTTTGATGGTTGTTGGCTCCTGGCTGATAACCCGAAAGCTTTCCACGGAAACCCATTTGTCTAAATGGCAGAACCTGATTGAAGTTCTGGTGACCGGTATCAGGGATGAGATCCGCGACATCAGCAGCCAGGATCCGGGCAGGTACCTTTCTTTTGTGGGAACGCTATTCTTATTTATAGCTGTTTCGAATCTTCTTGGCATTGTTCCCGGTTATGTTCCGCCCACAGGCTCTTTTTCAACAACAGCAGCGCTTGCCATATGCGTCTTTGTAGCTATTCCCTTCTATGGTATTTCCCAAAAAGGTCTTTCCTACCTGAAACAGTACATTGAGCCATCTATGTTTATGCTGCCGTTCAATATTATCGGGGAGATTTCGCGCACCTTTGCGCTGGCAGTTCGACTATTCGGAAACATTATGAGCGGCACGATTATCGCTGCCATCCTGCTTTCCATTGCGCCTCTTATCTTTCCGGTTCTCATGCAGATTTTAGGGCTTTTAATCGGATTAATTCAGGCATATATCTTTGCAATCCTGGCTATGGTATACATCGCTGCTGCAACTCGTGTGCAGCGCATGAAAAAAGAAACCGGCCGACAAAACGAGAAAGGAGAATTGTCAGATGGATAATGTTAGTATTATTGGGGCTATATCAATTATTGCATCCGGGCTGACTATGGCCATAGGTTCGATTGCTCCAGCACTGGGAGAAGGACGGGCGCTGGCCCAGGCGTTGAGCTCCATTGCTCAACAGCCTGATGAGACCAATACCATTACCCGAACTCTGTTTGTGGGTATGGCCATGGTGGAATCTACTGCAATTTACTGCTTTGTGGTGTCCATGATTCTGATTTTTGCCAATCCATTCTGGGAGTATGCTGTATCCAAGGCCGGAGGATAACCTGTGCTTATTGATTGGTTTACCGTTATTGCCCAGATCATTAATTTCCTTGTACTTGTTTATCTGCTCAAGCGTTTTCTTTACGGCCCGATTATCAGAGCCATGGACGAACGAGAGAAAAAAATCGCTCTTAGCCTGGAAAGGGCCAGAAAGAAAAAAGATGAGGCTGACCTGGAAGCAAAAGATTATCGCAGAAAAAACAGAGAATTTGATGAGCACCGCGAAGAGATGTTTTCTCAGATCAAGGAGGAAGTGGAAGTTCGCCGGACAAATCTCATAAACAAAGCCCGCGACCAGGTTGATGCCGACAGGACAAAGTGGTATGAGGCGATCCAAAGAGAGAAAGAGGCGTTTCTTCAAGACCTGCGACATCGGGCAGGAAAGCATACTTGCGTCATTTCCCGTCAGGTCTTGAAGGAGATGGCAAATGTTGACCTGGAAAATCAGATCCTCCATGTCTTCATTGAAAAACTTCGAAGTCTGAACGATGATGAGCTGAAGACGCTTAAGGAATCTATACGTCAATCACCACAAAAAATCAGCGTGCGCAGCGCTTTTGTAGTTCCGGAGAAAATGACCGGAGAAATTATTGAAGTTTTGCAAAATCAGGCAGCCAGCCATGTTGATGTGCGGTTTGAGATTTCACCGGATCTTATATGCGGTATTGAATTGAAATTTTCCGGCCACAGAATATCGTGGAATGTGGCTGATTATCTGGAGACTTTGGAAGAGAGTCTGCTTGCAGCGCTTGAAAACAAAGCAGAAAAAAATACTGAGAAGGAAGATGGCAGAGGATAACACCGAAATCATTTCCGAATGATACCTTTGCACTTTTTGACCGCGTTCTTGAGAATCACAGACCGGAGCTGAAGAGCCGTGAGGTGGGTACGGTGAACTATATCGGCCAAGGCATTGCACGGGTGGATGGTTTGCAAGGTATCCTTCCGGCTGTGGATGTTGGGCAATCAGTATCCAGGTTTGGCGGAAAAATACAGCTTGCCGCATATCGATCCGTTGCCGGTGACTTGCGCCTTTCTTATTCACAGTTCGAGGAAATGGAAACATTTTCACGTTTTGGAACGCGTCTGGATGAAGAGACACGCAAGACCCTTGATCGCGTCGGGTCAGGGAAGTTCTCAAACAGCCTCAATATGAACCCATGCCTGTTCCGGAGGCAGACCGCCGTTCTTGTGGCTTTAACCGGCGGCATTTTTGATCAGATATCGCTTGATCAGATAGCAGGAGCCGATCAGCTTATACGTAAGGCAGTTATCACACAACTGCCTGATCTTTGCACGCGCATTCAATCCGGAGATAAACTCAGTGATGAGGACCGTAATGCCGTTCTAAGCATAGCAGGGAAGGCCATTAAAAAAATGAAGTCAGACAATGTAAAGAATCCACCCCCAGAGGGGGTGGCATTGAGTTAAGCCCAGAGGGCATTGGTTTACCGGCTACGAGCAGATTGACTGCTCATAGCACCTTGAGCCACTTATGAAATTTCCCAAACTCTTTATTCCTTGCTTCGAACAACTGCTTCTCTGGTAGCAAGTTTATTCATCTTCAGTTGTACAGAAACTTGCTTATTTGGCAGGGCAAACGCACTTGTATGAGTCCGAATTTAGCCACTTTCAGGTAAGTTGATGCTACTCTCTTGCTTCTATAGACGCAATTGCGGGCAATACGAGTCATCTTAATTTTGGGGGTTTGTCTAACTTATTGAAAAATCAGTATATCCAAATGCGTTTGCCCTGGCTTATTTGGGCGAACAACATAACACAGTCTATTTATTGGGCCGTCTCCATTATTAGGCTGCTATAATTTTCAACAAATTACCTGTTCAACTGGCAGAGCCGTTGAACTCTGACCACGCCCAGAGGGCGTGGCTTTTTATGATAGAATATACGCAAACTGGTTTCCCAGGAAGGTGTTCAATAACGAGGAAGATATTCCGATCTCGATCTTGAATAGGCCTTCCGATAGCAACGGAACAATTTCGTACGCTAACACCCATCAGGCTTTCGCAATGGCCTTAAACCCTTCCTTTTTAGTTCCTCGTCAATGTTAAAACTGATCTTTCC
>JAJSZO010000149.1 GCA_030262795.1 Deltaproteobacteria bacterium
AAGAAACGTAGGACCGGCCCATTGGCTCTCAGGGTCTCCGTAATCGGAGTCAAATATATTGTTGGCCTCTACCGAGATGGTTGCATATTCAGCCAATTTTTTAATCAATTTAGCTTCGGTAAGGAAATAATCGTCTGTTTCCTTGGTGTTTTGTGAATTCTTGTACATCTTGTCCACGTATTCTGTTCCTATGCCGATATTGAGGCCCCAGGGATTGTAATCATAGGTAAGCCGGACGCTAAAGGTATTCTCCGGGCTATAAGTAAGATTCTTGTTTGTCTCTTCATCTTCAGTATCAAGGTAGGTATAACCGAACACCGCGGAAAGACACGAAAATATTTCGGCCTTAAAACTGATTTCAACCCCTTGAGTGTGAGCATCCTCCACGTTTCTATAGGTATTCACCGGCAAATCCTCCAAGACATCATCTGTTTCCACGCTTGTCACCTTGTCCCGAAGATCATTTCTAAAAAGGGTCAGACCGAGGATATACTTTTCACCAAAGCGCTGTTCTATACCCATGGAGTAGCCCACTGAGTATTCAGCGTCCAGATCGGGATTGGACCTAATCCAGTGGTCGCCGTGTTGAAACGGGGTCTCATAATAGAGCTGCCGGATCGTAGGGGACTTGAAACCCCTGCCCACCGAGGCTCTAATCCGGGTCTCTTGAGTAGCTTCAAGCATAAAGCTTAACTTGGGACAGAATTCACTGCCGAATCCGGAGTGATCGTCGAGTCGGCCTCCCAGTATCACTGTGAAGGGTTTCCAGAGCAAGAAGTTCATCTCATCCTGAAAGTAAAAGCTCTTGGTCTTGATCGTTTCGTGGGCCAGGCTATAATCCAGCTCCTCTTCCAGATATTCTGATCCAAGAGTAACTATATGAATTTTGGTCAGGGGTTTTGTATACTGAAATTCACCCTGCCGGTAGTATATGTCGCCACGCAGGGGCGTAAAGCCTGATGCGCCGCCACACTCTTTGCTGTCAAAGTCCCAATCATACCAGTATCCCCGTACCTTCAATATGGAACCATCCTCAAAACCAGCTTCCAACCCAGGGGAAACCCGATACTTTTTCTTATCGGTATAGCGTTTTATTCCGCTTTCGTACTTCCGCGCCCGATTCCAATCTTCCAGATTTAGACCGAGTGATAATTTGACATCTTCTGCGAGATCATAGGAGAATTTGGCGTCGAGTCGATCCCGATAATAGTCCTCCCTCCGATTGGACCTGTAACCATACTTACCAGACTCTGACTCTTCGTGATCAGCATTAATCTGAATCCCGAGTTTACCTATCTTGCCACCGAACCAAATATCGCCGATCCAGACATTATGGGTGCCGGAGGCTACCCCGAAGCCGTATCTCGGCGTTTCCGGAGGGGATTTTGTGATGATGTTCACCACTCCGGCCAGGGCATCGCTGCCATAGAGGACGGAACTTGGGCCTTTTACAATTTCAATTCTCTTGATCATCTCCAAAGGAATCTGATTCAGCCCTATACCGTACTCACCCATTCCTCCCCCTTTGACCCTCTGACCGTCAATGAGGACAAGGCCATAACCGCTGTTGACGTCCAGCCCTCTTACTTTTGTCCTCCAACCCGACGCACCCGGAATATCTTCCGCGCGCACAAATATCCCCGGGACAGAGCTAAGAAGGTCTGAAATAGTCTGAGCATTCGACTTTTCTATATCTTCTTTGGTAATAACCACTGTTTCCACCGGTACATCCTCGAGCAAGTGGGGAGTTCTGGTGGCCGTAACCACCACTACGCCCAACTTGGTAACGTCTTCCCCTTGTTTTGCCTCTCCGGCCCAACCAGCGTGGGGCAAAACAAGAGTCATAATCCAGACTAAAACAACAAAAAAATTTAAGCGCTTCATCTCTCAAACCTCCGTTATTTTCGATTTTAGGGTCTGCAAAAACACTTTCACCGACTTCTCAGGGGAGGCTTCAACCTCCCCTGAGAATCGGCCGATTCAGGTAATCATTACCTGAGCTTATTACTTCACCTCAAAGGTCAACGTAGCGGAATACGAATACTGGTCACATTCATCAGGATCAGGATACGGCACCTTGTGACCCGCCTTGATCAGCCAGATACCTGATTTGAGCATCTTTATTCTGCCTATACCCTCTTTGTTCGTTTTCGTGGTATAAGCCCAGGCGCTTTCAGTAGAAAATCCGATGTACGTGGCATAGAGCTCGGTTTTAAGAGGTTTGTTGTTATACAAGACCTTTACCGGCATATACTCTCCTTCCCCCAGGCCAGCCGGATCTTCCAGAGGAACTATCTCAAGGGTATGGCCGAGCGGTTTGGAAAAAATCTTTCCCCCGCCTTTTTCCACATCAACTACTGCCTTTGCATACATACCTGAGTAGTTGCATTGAATCACATCTTTGAGGCCTTTCCTGGATTGACGCTTGTGCCCTTCGGTAGTCTTGGTAGAAAACCCTTCTTTTCTCTTGGCCACGGCCAGATAGGCGCCCTCCTTTTTCAATGGTTTTTTCACGCTGAACTCAATTTCGTTGATAGGTTCTATCTTCAGTTCATTACCATCCGGGTCGAGCATGTATATTTTTTCAAGACCTTTTTGTTTATACAGGACATTGCCTACAGGGCTGGCAAAGGCATGTCCCCATCCGATAGTAAACTTCACAGGCGTCTTTATTGGTGGTGTATAATCCCCGGCGTTGACCCACATGAAATGGGCACTGGCAGGCATAGAAAAAAGTACCAGAATCAAAGCCAAACTTAGAATAAATGCTCCCACGGTTTTTCCAAAAATCTTCATTTTTTTCTCCTCTTTTTTTAGTTAATTAGTTGAATGGTCAAGTAATTGAGTTGACAATTCAATATCCGGTACGGCCATTCGACGACCGGTTATTGATTTATTTCCCACACCCCCTTTCATTTTTGCGCTACTGCAAACAGAAACGGACCACAACAATCTTTTGTGTGTTTCAAACTCATGACTATGGATGATACCACCAAGGGGCATGCCACCACCAATAAGGATAGGGACAATAACGAAATCCTTCTTCTTTTCTGATCTTGAAAAGATGAATTTTTTTGACAGACACGAGAGGATAGGTATAATCTATCTCTCCTAGTGGCAGTACCCTTTTTCCTGTAATTTCTCCTGCCACAGCCGCATCCCTTCCGCGGCTATAGATTGCAATATCCAAATACCCGTCGTATAGAGCCAAAAACCTCCCATCGGAATCATCCACATCCTTTGGCCTTCCGTGCATGTCTGCCGGTTTTTGAAGTATCTCAATCAGGGTCCCTTCTTTTGTGTTCTTAGAACCAAGAATTATTCCGCTGATAAAAATCGTTTTCCCCTTATGGGCATCCGGGTCTTTGATAATCTTTTTGAAGGTTATATCCGGTGATAACTCTCTTCTCAATTCCTTGGAAATCAAAGGAGCGCAGCCGGCAGAGATTAAAAAAAGGAACATCAATAAACAGGTAATTTTTTTCATCACTTAAGTCTCCTTTCTGGCAATCATATTTTTTCTTCTAAAATATGAGTAAACTAAAACACCTAATCCTATTGTTCCTAATCCAAACAAAGAGCAGTTATTCTAACTCTAAAACCTAATCTCAATTCCTCCATTAAGCTGATACGATCATCAGCTTAATAGGCGGGAACTCACTCAAAGGGCGCTAAGTTCAGGCTTTGAATATTAAAAAAGACGGGCTTCTCGGGGTGAGTCATTCTGAAGTTGATTAACGAAGGGATGCTCTATCGTTCCTGATCTTCTTTCACATTTTGACACAACAAAAAAAGCCACGAAGGCACATCATCCTTTCCGGATGAAAAAAAAGCCTTCGTGGCTTGATTCAGTTCATAGATTACGAGCTTACAAACAAAAAAATATGCGTGTACTGTTATAGAATTACTTTTGCCGGCGTAGTGACTTCTGCCACTTTTTTTGTTCGTATTATGCCGATCAGAAGCAATCTTCTTTTTAGAGCCTATTTCAGTAGGCGACTAAGCGCGACCCAAAAGGCCAGTTGGTATGAACCATGTGTGCATGGCCTACTGAAATAGATTCTATCTATATCATCAATACGTTATAGTTGTCAAGAAAGGAGTCAGCTCTGACGCACGATTTTTCCTCCCAAATCTATGCGTCTACCCAGGAAGGCTACCAACTTAAAGCGAAACACTTTCCGACATTTTGGCTCTATGGCTGGTTGAATTTACAATTTTCGGTGGATTCGCTTAATTTCACAGGGTTGGAGGAAGAACTTGAAACAAGCGTTTTCCATTACACCAAAATTTTCGAAAAGTGTCCGTAGTTTTTGTATTCTCTGGTGGGGAAAATTGGAGCGAACGTTTCCAAAAATATCAATCTAAGGACATATGCCCCATCGGAAATATTCCCTTTGTTGGTTAAAAACCTATTTACAGGGAATATATTTATTGACGATTATCCCTGTATTGATAAAAGCTATATATTACTCGACAGTCCAAAGTTCTCCAAAGTTTCTGAACCATAATCCAATAACCCATTGAAATCATTGGTTTCGTAAATCTTGCTTTGATTTTGTCGCTATTAATGATTTCAATGAGTTACGAAAACTTAGGACTGTCGAGTATATTATAGAAATATTTTATGAGGTAAATATGTTTATTGGAAGAAAAGAAGAACTGCAGCATCTGCAACGTATTATTAAATCGAATAAATCGTTGATTGGCATTGTATATGGCAGACGACGGATCGGGAATCTTGGGGTTTATCCTGAAACAAAAAACGCGCAACTTAAACCGTAAGACATCCCTTCAGGGTTTTATATAGCCAAACAATTCAGGTGTTCCTAACAAAAGAAAAGTTCTATGTCAAGATTTTTTGTAACTACTCAGGTTCACGTTCAAGGGGAACCATCCCCGTTTTCGCCTTCCTTTTCGTACCCGTTACTTCTTTCTCATCTGTGATTTTATTGTTGACGTAAGTTTATTATGTTTGGTAAATTTAGCTCAGGAACGTGGACGAATTAACTTCCCCAAGTAGGCGCACAGATTTGGGTCGAATTTGTTTGATCTCAGATCACAAAAGTTGATGGAATAGCGAGCTATTTCAATATTTTTGTGATTTGAGATCGGACAAAGGCGGCCTGAAGCTGTGATGCATAGTTGGGGAAGTTAATTCGTCCACGTTCCTACACTGATTAACTCTTTTTGCCTCAATAAGAATATCATTGATTGAGGATATTTGAAAAGGTTGAGACATGAATATTAACTGGCATCGTTTGTTTGGACTTTTGCTGATGGACTATTTATCGGCTCGTGGTTTTACTGTAGAATTAGAAAAAGACCTTTCACTGAAGCGCCAGTATCTTGATGTTGTTATTATTAAACAGGAAAATAAAGAAGCTGAGCTTTCGGGAATATGCGATGGTTTTGATAATCTTGCCGGACATAATCTGCTCAGTTACAAGTCAAAGAGAGAGGCATTAAATTTTTGGGCGATAGAGGAATTGATAGGCCACTATGTGAATTACAGGAAGATTATCGGCAGGAAGATTGTAAAGAGAGAGGATATCCGGCTATATGCGGTTAGTACCCGATATCCGGTGAAATTATTATCCGGTGTAAGCACAAAAAAGGTTGTTAAAGGAGTATATGAGATTCAGATACTGAGTCGTAAGATAAGGATAATAGTGTTAAGCAGGCTGCCGTTGGCTCAGCGTAATGCTGTATTGGCTTTTTTTAGTTTTGATTTTGAAAGTGTAAAGTTTGCATTGGAGAATTACAAATGGAATATGAATGATGGCAGTACAGTAATAAACCAATTATTAGAGAAGTATTCATTGGAGGGAATAGCTATGCCGTACACCATGGAACAGTTTCAAAAAGATTATATCAATGCCCATATAGGAGTGCTTGGTGCCGAAGAAGTGCTTTCAAAGTTCAAAACAGAGGAGAGGTTGAAAGGATTGAAGGCCGAAGAAGTGCTTTCAAAGTTTAAGGCCGAAGAAGTGCTTTCAAAGTTCAAGACAGAGGAGAGGTTGAAAGGATTGAAGGCCGAAGAAATAGAGTTCTATTTGGAGAAACTTAAGAAGAGAAGTTGAGTAAGAAAAATTAGCACAGCCTCGTTTTTGCCTTCCTTTTCGCACCCGCTACTTCTTCCTCATGTAACTTCTCAAAAAGTTCGGGCAATTTCCGGAAGTTGTGATTTCCTGTCATTGCGAGGAGCGTCAGCGACCTGTCTGCATGCTGGCACGCACAGGCAGGCGAAGCAATTTTAGCGCTATCAAAGGAATTGTTTCGTTTCGTTCGCAATGACCAATACCCGAACTTATTGAGATTTTACACTGATAGTCTCTAACCTATTAATAAAATTGACCAAAAAATGGAAATTTCTGGTACTATGAACTTAGCGCCCTTCGGGCGGACTTTTAGGCTTAGGGGGGTATCCACTCGTCTCTCGTAATGCTATGCTGGCCGTATGCAAGAAAAAATTCGCCATCCGGTACCTGGCGT
>JAJSZO010000150.1 GCA_030262795.1 Deltaproteobacteria bacterium
AAATGAGTACCCTTAGGAACGTGGACGAATTAACTTCCGCAACTATGCATCACAGCATCAGGCCATCTTTGCCCGATCTAAAATCACAAAAATCTTGAAATAGCTCGCTATTCCTTCGACTTTTGTGCCTATTTCAAATCGGGTAGATCGAACAAACCTGACCTAAATCTGTGCGCCTACTTGCGGAAGTTAATTCATCCAAGTTCCTTACCTATGCAACAACAGAAACAGACGTCATCACCTAAAATAACGTTCCGGGTTTCTGAAAACGAAATCCCGGAATTGCCCAAATTGAGCGCTATTGCCCTGCAAGAGATGAGCCGGCAACTGGGTTTAAATGATCACCAACACACTGCAATCTCCATCCCTTTTTCTGCGCCCAAACTGGTTCAATGGCATAGAAGCTGAACGGTTATTCATTTTTTATGAAGCGCGCAGGAAACCACTATTCTGCTGGATTAACAATACTGCCCACAAAAAGAATGGCCTGAGTCTTGATATCTCGAATCAAAAAGATCACAATTTACAGCAGCCCCGAGTCTTACACGATTACGGATATAAAAAAACTGCCATAGCAGTTGGACATCTTCCTTGTTATGAAAAAGTCCGCCGTAGAAAATTTTCCACATATTCAGAGGCAAACTCCCACCTGTTTACAGGCTTGTCCCTGAAAGCATAGTAAACCGGCACCACTGGCTCTGGATCCCGATGATCTTGTTCAAAAAAGAAGACGGTTCACCACCCGCTTGAATATCTCGGTTTTGCCCAACCGCCGCTGTCCGAGGAGAACAGTAGACATGGTCAGACGGCCTATGGACTTTAATGGCTGTCTTGTAGAGATAGTCGAAATGTTCCTTTCTGTTTGTATAGACCTCTTCCGGTTTTGCTTGTTTTGTTCAAAGCGTGTACGATTGGACATTTTATTAATATCTATTTTTCCGAAACACCGGCTTCTGCAAATGTTAACATCTCATTAAAAACCCGCAGAGCACCTTCCATAATCTCCATTGCCAGTACTCCTCCGGTTCCTTCGCCAAGTCGCATCCTTAGATCAAGAATGGGCTCAAGCTTCAGATGTTCCAGCATCGCTTGATGTCCGGATTCTTCTGAACGATGACCTGCAAAAAGATAATCAGTTACATGCGGACAAAGAGCATGGGCAATCAATGCTCCCGCCGTTGAAATAAAGCCATCAACCATAACAGGACGACTATGATACGCACCGGCAAGCATACATCCGGCAATTCCGCCTATTTCAAAGCCCCCTATCTTCGACAGGATATCAAGTCCGTCTTTTTTGTCCGGCTGATTTACCTGAATTCCGGACTTGATAATATTTCGTTTCCTCATGAGCCCTTTGTCATCTATTCCTGTTCCCCTGCCAACCATATTCTCCAGACTCTTGCCTGTAATCACAGCTCCAATAGCAGCAGATGGAGTGGTATTGCCTATACCCATATCGCCCGTTCCCAAAATATCTACGCCTTTATTAAAAAACTCAGTAGCAAGATTAAATCCCGTTAAAATTGCCTTTTCAGCTTCCACGTGTGTCATGGCAGGGCCTTTTGTAAAATTTGCTGTCCCTTTTGCAATTTTATGTACCAAAAAACGATCGCCTCCATCTATCGAACCTGGCTCCAAGTCAGGAATAATACCCATATCCACCACCCAGACCTCTGCACCCACATGCCGGCAAATTGCATTTATTCCAGCTCCGCCTTTAAGAAAAGTCATGACCATAGCTCCGGTAACATCCTGAGGGAAAGCGCTCACCCCTTCATTAACCACCCCGTGATCTCCGGCCATAACCAAAACAGCCTTTTGATTTATAGACGGCTTAAGATTCTTATATATTCCGCATAACCGCTCAGAAATATCATGAAGCCTTCCCATGGCTCTCGGCGGCATAACCAGTTGAGCTGTACGTTCCCTTGCCTTTATCATCCATTCCCTGTCAACCGGTACAATACCATCTATAATTTCATTGAGCTTAATTTCTCTATCAATCAATTTTTTACCCCCCTAAAACCTGAAAAAAATCCTCACCTTCCCAAACCCGATGTTCCACGCACAAGCACCATATAGTGCAAACCGGATTGCACTATATTTTATTTAATAACAACGGGTTGTCAAGACTTTTTAGTTCCTTATTTTCCTACTGACAACCCTTTGTTTCCTTGCTTGACACACAAACCTCATTGCGTTATATTTTATTGAGGACCTACAGGCAACTCATCTTAGCGAACAGGTTGGAATTAGGTGGTCGGCTCTTTTAGACCTCCGTGAAACAGTCTTGGACGAAATAGAAAAAGCTGGGATTTTTCTACGACTCACCCAAAAGGGGTAACCTAATGAAAATAAAATTTTGGGGGGTAAGGGGTTCCATACCCTGCCCCGGCCCTTATACCATAAAATATGGCGGAAACACTGCTTGTCTTGAATTAAGATTTGAGGACTCGGATAGGCTTATTATTATTGATGCGGGCTCCGGCATCAGAGAGTTGGGCAACTATATGATGGCCAATGACCTTCCCAGGGGTCCGATAAAAACAGAAATTTTTCTGACCCATACCCATTGGGACCACATTATGGGATTTCCATTTTTCAAGCCGGGTTATGTTCCGGGAACGAAACTTAAGATCTACGGACCGATCAGCCATGAAGGTTATTCCCTTGAAGATAGTGTGGGTGGACAGTTGACCTATCGTTATTTTCCGGTGCGCCAGGCAGAACTCGCCTCAGAAATAGAATACATCAAGCTTAAAGAAAACCGGTTTGATCTTGGCGACGGGATTACTCTCACCACCAAGTATCTCAACCATCCTGTCCTTTGCCTCGGCTATCGTTTCGAATATCGTGACAAGGTTTTCTGCACTGCCTATGATACGGAACCCTTTCGGAATGTCTTCTGTACCGACCATGATGACCCATCCTATAATGAAGCCATGGCCCACGAAGGCGACAAGGCAGCCAGGGCGGAAAATCAGCGAGTGGAAGAATTTACTGCAGGAGCAGATCTCCTCATTTACGACGCTCAATACACCCAGGAAGAATACGAATCCTCCAGGATCGGCTGGGGGCATTCTTCATGTGAATATGCCATCGCTGCGGCGAAGCGGGCCGGGGCCAAACGTTTGGCCCTGTTTCACCATGAGCCCGTGCGAACTGATGACCAGATAGATGAGCTGACAGAGAAATATTGCAACCGAGATCATACCGATGACACAGATATCTTTTTTGCCCGCGAAGGAATGGAAATTAAACTCTAATACAAGGCAATTGAAAATCATTCAAAAAACACTTTCTCGAAACAAACGGATATTCCTTGAATACAACGAGTTCAGGAAAAAGATCTTTTCAGAGCTTACCCCGAAGGACAGTGAAATTATTTTATACCTTCTTCCCTGGCTTTTCAGCATAAACGAGTCGGTATGTCCAGGTTATTTACAAGATATTAATCAGCTATTTCGGGTGTATAATGTTGAATATAATACGGGGATTAGAAATCGGGAAGAAAGTTTTAAAAAAATGTTTGGGGTAACCAAACGTGGTACCCTTTTGAGACCGACACAAAAGTCTTATGTGATTCAGGGGGTATATACAATTGGCAGTGTTGGAACGGTGAACCAGAATTCCTTGTCGGATTGCGATATTTGGGTCTGCTTTGATAAGAAGGAGTTTGATGAAGTTGCCTGGAATCAACTCAACCGGAAAGTTAACATTATCAAGGGATGGTTAGATAACAATATAAAACTGCCGGTTTATTTTTTTATTTCAGATGTTAAATCCGTAAAAGAAGGGAATTTCGGAAGCGTTGACGCTGAAAGCTCAGGCAGCACCCAACAACTTGTTTTAAAAGAAGAGTTTTACAGAACATTCATCCTGATCTGCGGTAAAGTCCCCATATGGTGGTTACTCTACGACAAATCATTTAAAATTGAATATAACGATGCCCTGTCGGCTATAAATAGTGATACTTTCTGGGAATACGATCTAATTGATTTCGGCAATATAGAAAAAATAAAGAAGAGTGAGTATTTCGGGGCATCCCTCTGGCAGTTTCATAAATTTCTAACCAGTCCTTTAAAATCCATCATCAAGATGGTACTTCTTAAAATGTTGTTAGAGGCACCACAAGAACGTCTACTCTGCCACCAACTTAGAGAGGAGGTTTTTTCTTCTGCCGACAATAATCTTTTTCCTGACCACAGCCTTTTCACTATGTCGAGAATACTCGCTCATTATAAAGACAGGAAAAAGGAATTAATAAAATTTTTAAAAATGTGCTTTTATATACGATGTGAAATAAAGCCTTGTGGCAGAAAACAATCGCTCAAAAGCAAATTGACGGATAATTTTTTTAACCAATATCCACTGGAGCCGGGTGCATGGTTAACTTTGCAAAAATTTTATAGCTGGAAGTATGACGCACAACTTGAATTCGGTCAACCTCTCTTTAAGTTTATGCTTCAATTGTATCGTGAAATTTCCGCTGACAATACAGCGGTTTCCAGCAAGAGCGATGAGCGGGATCTTACCATTCTCGGAAGAAAAATATCAGCCTGCTACTTAAAAAAGAAATATAAAATTCCAATTCTGCAAAAACCTACTCGAAAATTGAATCTTTCCGTTTTGACCTTTAAATTAAACGGTGATGAATGGCAGACGTTTCCCAGTGATGATACAACTTTTCCCATCATATCCAGCAAAAATATTATTGAAAATATTGCATTTATCGTATGGAATAATCTATTTGTGGAAAACTGGATCCAAATGCGTCCAAATTCGTTCAGCATAACGTTACAAGAAATTATTAATCTTGGGAAACGGATAAAGAATTTTTTTGGAACATATGAAACGCTGGATATTGAATTGTCGGATTATCTTAAAAAAGAACAAATTTCCAAAATGCTAATTGTCGTTGGATTTGACAAATCTCCCTGGAATGAACAATCCAGTAATTATGAGGTCGTTTATTTAAATAATTGGGGAGAGTTGTATGCCAGGTGGTTTAATTCTACCAAAAAATTCGAGGCATTCCTAAAAAATTCATGTAAAGATCAAAAAGATATTATTATCAGCAAGTACTTAAAGAGAAACCCGACATCTTTTGAAAAAAATATTGCACAACCCAAGAAATTCGTATTTCCTTCAATAAAAATATAACCCACCAATGGTTCGCTCGAAAATAACTTCCTAAGCGCATAGATGACTCTGTTGATTTATTGTATCCAATCTTTAGTCCACCCAATATTATGTAACCCCTTAAAATAAATGGGATATTGTCAAAAAACAACTTTTGTGATCTGAGATCGAACAAATTTGACCCAAATCTATGCGCCTACTTGTGGAAGTTAATTCGTCCACGTTATTTATTTATTGTACATCTTGCGCCATTTTCCAGGACTTACATGCTTACTTCCCAAAGACCATATTCCTTTTTGGGATTTCCTGGCTTTCATTTCCGCTTTTTTATATGGTGAAACATCAAAACCCTTTGGTAATTTTCCATTGTATGCTTCGGCAAGACCGGATCTGAGCAACTCATGATTCACATTTCTATGATCAGCAAAGACTTCGGCAAGCAGTCGGTTATAAGGTCCCATTCCATAGCTTTTGATTTGAACCGTTTTATTCAAAATCATTTTTGCGAGATATTTTTTGGCATTTTGACTATATGGCTGCCCAGGTTTTTGTTTTCTTTTATTTGCCGTTTCCGGTGCATCAATTCCAACAAGCCTTGCCATGATTGTTATACTATGACCTTCTGCCATGAAAGTGTCTCCGTCATAAACTTTTATAACTTTGAACTTTTCAAGAGATTTTATTTGAAGATCAATTTGTTTTTTTTGAAAATAGTATAGTTCATCACTATCAGGTCGTGCTTCATTTCCCAGGAAATTTGCTACATTAACATCCTCTGTCAGTTCTCCCTTTTCAATTTTTTGCACATTTTTCTTCAAATAACCGATAAGCGATCCGAATCTGTAACATTTTACCTGCCCATCTTCCTCCCATGCTCTTACATTTTCTATTCTCATGCCGTTTTTCAAAATAATTGTATCGGCGCTTGCGAACAAAGGAAACAGGATTGATAAAACAACTAATATAAAAAAGTTCTTCATTTTGGAACCTGGTGGCTTGCACAAAGCAAACAGTGCTGTAATGGCCGAAGAATGCAGCAAAATAATTCCCGACGGCTTTGTGTCATAATTCGACCCTTTTCAGCACATAATAGGAACGAGTAATAGAGATAACTCCTTGCTTTTTCGAAAAAATAATATAAAAAAGAATGATTGGGTGTCAAATACAATATGGTGCCTGGACGAGAAATTTTATGGCACTGAAAAATTACCCGTCCCCACACAGTCTGCATGCGCCGGCGTAGGAATGCAGACTCCATATTGACAATATACATAAAATGGTATTATCATCATTTGCAATATCAATAAAAAAACATAAACACATACTCGGGATATACATA
>JAJSZO010000151.1 GCA_030262795.1 Deltaproteobacteria bacterium
GGATGCCAGGGAAGAGTGGTGCCATAAGACTATCCTCCACTCTTCATGTTCTTTCTCGGCATATATCTCAAGTTTTCCTCTTGCAATCGGCCCCAACAAGACCTGAAAGTTGCTTTGTCGTAACCAGTTTGCAACAACATCTTGAAGTTCGATAATCGGCAGGTCGTATAATCTGCTTTCCCCCTGCCCTGCGGCAAAAACAGGAAAATAAAACCACAGGCATGAAACAAGAAAGACCGGCACAATTTTTATCTGTTTATAAATCATTTTTCCATGATGAGATTACTCAGATCCCTTCCATAAAAATTGCAGGATCTGTTTTGTTCAGCAATTCAGCTCCATCTTCTCTGACAACAACCATATTTTCCAGTCTGATACCGCCCCATCCGGGTATGTAGATGCCGGGTTCAACGGTGAAGACCATCTGACTTTCAAGCAGTGTATCTTTTAATTGACTGATTCCGGGAGGCTCATGGACAGCCAATCCTATTCCATGACCAAGCCCATGACCGAAATTATCCTTAAAACCCATACGTTCTATATGGTTTCGTGCAATTTTATCCACAGCCTTTGAACTTATTCCAGGCCTTATGGCATCAATTGCTTTAAGCTGGGCATCAAGGACTGTTTTAAAAATTTTTTTAAACTTGTCATCCGGACTTCCGATTACAAGTGTCCGGCTAATATCAGAACAGTAACCGTTTAATTTTACTCCCCAGTCAAAAAGAATCGGTTCACCTTTATGAAATTTACGATCTCCGGGAATTGCATGGGGAAGTGCGCTGTTTGGGCCTGATGCAACAATTATAGGAAACGATAAAGAGTCAGCGCCGGCTTCACGCAAATTTTTTTCAAGTATCCAGGCTGCATCCTTTTCCGTCATTCCCGGCTTAATGATATTTTCTGCAAAATTCATAAACACGGATTCAGCAATAAGCAATGCTTTTTTTATCTCTTCAAGTTCTGACCGTTCTTTTACTATACGCAGATATTCCATAATATTGTCAGCTTCAACAAGCTCAACATCTATGCCGGAAGAATCGAACTGCTTGCAAATTTTATTATATTGCATATATGACATACGTATACTTTCAAAGCCAAGCCTTTTTGTTTTAAGAGTATTGATAATATTTGGAAGTCCCTTAACCAGTCCCTTTTTATAACAAACAATTTCATAAAGAGGTGCTTCATTTGCTGCTTGCAGTTCATTCCGCGAATCTGTAGTTAGTATTAGTCTTTTATCTGTTATAAAAAGAGCCCCTGCTGTTTCGTCAAACTGGGTATCCTCACCTGTAAATCCGCTTAAATAACGGCGGTTTTCCTCAACAAGTACCAGCAGGGTGTCAATATTATTGTCTGCAAGAGATTCCCTGAACCTCTCCACTCTTTCTTCAATTGTTTTTTTCAAATTAATCTCCTGAATTGATTATTGAAAATCAAACGATATCACGAAAAATTACGAAATACAAAAATAATAATGAACTCGTAACAAAATTATAAAAGTTCACCACAGAAGGGCACGGAGTTTCACGTTATGTCTTGCTTTTTTTGAATACTGTAGATTAAAATAGTATTTATTTTAACAGTGACGTGTGCGAGGCTATCGTGAAGAGCCTGACAAATAATCTAAAAATTTATGAATTCATTAGCGCATGGCAGGTGGAAAACGTCTACCCTCCGACACAGGCGGAAATAGGTGATCACTTCGGGTTTTACAGCCTTAGGGTTCGATAAAAAATAATTTGACATTTTTGCATCCCAACTTCACCATATCTTTAATTGATCTTTATCCGCAAAAGTCCTCGAAATAGCTCGCTATTCCTGCGGTTTTGTGAATAAAGATCAATTAAATCTACGGCAAATTTGGGCGCAAATTCTATCAAGTTATTTTTTACCGAACCCTTAACGCCGTGAGAAGCCACCTTGTGCTGATCGAAAAGATCGGTGTTGCTCATGAATGTTGTAAACACAGCTAAAGCCTTTGGATGTTACGATGTCGTGCACCTTGACGACGAGCCTACCCCCAGGCATTTGGATTACCTTGATCTGTTGAAAGTATCCGGGCGCGAAAGCCTGAAAGTTAATGCAGTAGCTGAATTCCAGTCCAGACCTCTGCTTTACATTGTAAAGGGAGATCAGCTACGGGATATTGACAACAATCAAATGTTGGATTTTCAGTGCCTTCTGGCCAACCGGGGAGAGAGGGCATATCTTGGTATCTTGAGTCCAGGTGAGTTGAATGTGTATCCTGTCAACTTGGACCGTTCCGTTCTGGTTAACAGCCGCAATAGGACGATCAAAAAGAATTCTCCGGAAGCTCCGCTATTTTTTCAGAGTGTCGTGAATGGCGTTTTCACCTTGGAAGGCCAGCCTGAGGCTCCTGACCATGTATTCAAGACAATTCTTGACCTGATGACAAAATCCTCAAAGACCCTCATAGAAACATACAATCTAAATCCTATGGATGTCCTCTCATTCCTTGGCCGGGCGCTGTTCTTCCGTTTTCTGTGGGATCGCAAGATAGTCCGGTCGAGTGAGCTTCCTTCCGTGTGTCCAAAAGCAGAATCGCCTGGAGACTGCTTCCGCAATGTTAAGAACTCCGTTGAGACATGCCGGTGGTTTGACGAAACCTTCAACGGCGACTTACTTCCTCTCTCCGGTGGCTATACAGACGTATTCAGTCAAGCTAATGAGCAGACGGGCGGCAGATTATTTCTTCACCTATTGGCCATTCTTAAGGGATGGAAGCATGCAGGGAGAAGCATTTCAATTGCCAATCGATTGTGGGGCGATCTTGACTTTGCGCACATCCCTATCGGCGTACTCAGCCAGGTGTATGAGAATTTCAGCAAAATTTGGGATCCTCAACAAAGAGAACAAACAAGTGCGTACTATACACCTAAGAACATTGCGCTCTATCTCGTGGACGACGCATTTGAAGGTGTCACCGAAAAGAAAGATGCCCGAATTCTTGACCCAAGTTGCGTTGCCGGGATTTTCCTTGTTCTGGCATTCAAAAAGCTTGTTGCAGCCCGCTGGGAACACGATGGGAAGCGACCTAACACTAAGGCGATTCAGTCAATTCTCTACAATCAGCTTTGCGGTTTCGATGTCAGTGAGTCCGCTCTGCGCCTGGCAGCATTGTCGCTTTACATTACCGCCATTGAACTTAATGGAACTCCTCGACCTCCCAAAAGTCTGAAGTTTCCGAAGCCGCTCCAGGGCATCGTGCTGCATAACCACAGACGAACTGAAGAGCAGGCGACCAAGGGTTTTGTGCTGGGCAGCTTGAGTCCGGAACTTTCCAAAGACTTTAATGCTCGTTTCGATATGATCATCGGCAATCCACCCTGGACTCGCCTGAAGGGGGATAATGAAGATACCAAGAAAGAGGTCAGGGCACACAATGATGTATTCACCAAATTGACGCGTCAGATTCTGACAGATCGTAGGCTTGAAAATATTGCACAGACGTACCGTAACCCTGATAACAACCCGGATCTACCTTTTTTGTGGAGTTCGACTCAATGGGCGAAACCGGGAGGCATTATCGCCATGGCACTGCCTGGGCGAATCTTTCTCAAACAATCCGGTCCTGGCATCCGAGCGTTTAATGCGATACTTCAGGGGCTCGAAATTACAGGAATTCTTAATGGATCAAACCTATCGGATAGTGCAGTATGGCCAGGTATGAATCAACCTTTCATGCTCTTTTTCGCACGTAATCGTGTGCCCGCTGCCAACCATCATTTTCATTTTGTTACGCCTCATTTTGAACGGCGCCTGAATGACAAAGGGCTCCTACGCATTGATTATCAATCCGCTCGGCCGGTAGCTGCCACTGAGGCTATTAAAAATTCAAGATTGCTAAAAACGCTGGCGTTGGGAACTGTCTTTGATGTAGAGGTGGTCCGTAAGCTTGATGAATTGGAATGGCCTTCAGTTAAGTTGTATTGGGAGAGCAAGGGGCTGTACTCAGGAAGAGGATATGACTTGTCGCCCAAACAAGTTCGTCAGGGTGATGCCCGTTTTATGATTGGACTTCCAGATTTTATTCCACCAACAAACGGTGAGTTCTCGGTTGATGTATCATTAATGTCTAATAAATTCAAGCAGTTAAAGGTGCATGCGCCAAGATGCATGAAATTATATACACCTCCATTAATTGTTGTGCCGGAATCACCTGGCAGCTCACTGGTTACGCCTAAATCGTGGGTAATACGGAAACCAATTGTATTCCGTAAAAGTTATTATGGCTTTTCCGCTCACGGCAGTGGGGAGGCGAATTTGATCATAGCGCTTCTTCATCTGATTACTCATGCTGAGCTGTTCAGGTATCATGTGCTGATGACGAGTTCGAGGATGGGCGTGGAACGAAGAACTTTTCTTAAGGAGAATATTGAAAATTTTCCGTTTCCGACAATTGATGTGTTGCCCAAGCGACAACGACAACGCGCAGTAAGGTTGTCCAGTCAGCTTGAAACTTCATCCAGCAAACCTTGGAAGGCGATCAACGACTTCATTTACAATCTGTACGGTCTGGATGAGTATGACCGCCAAGTTGTGAAAGATACGCTTGAAGTAGCCGCGCCCTTCAAGGAGGCGCGCGACCGCGCCAACAGTTTCCCGACGAAAATTGAACGAAATGTGTTCTATGCTGAACTTCAACGATTGCTCGCCCCATCTTTCGATGTTACGAATGAGACGGTATTGATTGATGAGGTTGAGATTGCGGGGCAGGATATTCTTTCGCCCTGGCATTTTTTTGCTGTTTCTTCACCCTCCACTTCCCAAAGCCTGACGCAAGCGGCGCAGAAGCGACTGCTTTCTCAAATCGCCAGGGATGCCAACAAAACAGGCTGTAGCCGAGCCGTTGTTCACGAAAAGGGGCGCCTACTCGTGGGGATCATTGGCCAATACCGTTATTGGACGTTAAGTCGTACTAGGCTGTGCGCCTTGGATATCCTGAACCATCATCTTGATGCGTTCCCCATAGGGAGAAGCTGATGACGGTCGGCTTTTTTACGCACGGCGTGGAGTACACATTGCCTCATCCGCAAATCTCACAGCGTATCGTCCTGCTTCTTTGCAAGGTAATCAAAAGGGCCTGGCAGTTACTAAAAGAAAAGCCGCCCTCCGGCTTTCTTTTACAATCCGCAGATGAAGATACCATTACCCAAGTGCTGGTTGAGATCATTGAAAACCGTTTGCGAAAAAGCGGTGATGTTAATGGATTCAACTGTGCTTTGTTCGGCAAGGTAACCCGGGAGCCAAAGATTACAAACGTAGACAAGAAACACCCCAACAAGATGCCTGATATATTCTTCGATCTAAAACGGGATCAACTACCTATTCTCAGCGACCAGGATGGCCTCTTTGTGGAATGTAAAACTGTTGACCGTAACCACCCGATTTTATCCTGCTACTGCAAAAAGGGACTGGTCCGGTTCGTTAACGGTAACTATGCATGGGCCATGCAGGATGCCCTGATGGTAGGGTATGCAAAGGGGCGCTATTCATTTGCAAAGCTCGCATCTGTTCTTGATGATGGCAAAAAAAGCGCTGCCCTGAAGACGACTGACCATTCTGCGGTTGATGAATATGCGATCTATCGTTCAAGTCACAACAGGGACTTTGAGTGGCCGGAAAGCTGCGGCCAAGCTTGCCCAATAACGGTATCACACCTTTGGCTGCCGGTGTAACTCCCTGGTGAAGTATTTCAAAAATTAAGGCATTATGATAAATTCCGATATTATTGTTTTAGCAGCAGCAGTAGAAGAGGAGCTTTCAAAATTTATTGATCGCATTGAAAGTCCTATTTTGTCAATTGTGGGCGGCAGAAAAATTACCAGTGGATACATTGCAGGAAAGCCTGTCCGGGTTTTGATAACAGGGCCGGGAACTGTTAATACCGTCCAGTCCTTAACCTCAGCCATTGAAAACGCAAGACCGTCTCTAATAATTCAGACAGGATGTGCAGGAGCATTCAGGGAGTCAGGTCTGAATATAGGAGATATTGGAATTGCAACAAAAGAAATAGATGTTCAGCTTGGTATCGGGGCGGGGAATGGTAGTCTGCCTTTAAATGAACTGCCGTTTTCGATAATCAAGAGCAGTAATGTTGATATTAAAAATCGTTGTCCACTGGATATTGAGCTTGTAAATCAGGCATCAGAAACTTTAAGAAAGATTTTTGAAGAAAAGAGTGTTCAGGTAGTAAAGGGATCATTTGTAACTGTTTCAACAATAACCGCTACAGATAGCAGAGCAAAAAATATTTATAAACAATTCAGCCCGTGTATGGAAGGAATGGAAGGAGCGGGTGCTGCTCATCTGGCAATACACTATGACATTCCTTTTCTGGAAATACGCTCTGCAAGTAATTTTGTTGGAAAACGAAACAGGAGTTCATGGAATCTGCCTCTTGCATTTGAAA
>JAJSZO010000152.1:0-1654 GCA_030262795.1 Deltaproteobacteria bacterium
CGGACAGATACAATGAAAAAAGTGCTTATTGAACATGATCTTGAAGAATACTTTGATCTTGTAGTAAGTGCACTTGATGTGGAAAATCCAAAACCCGGCCCGGATCAGCTAATTAAAATACTGGAGCATTTTAATATAGAACCCGGTCAATTAATTTATATAGGAGACTCAAAGCTGGACGAATTAGCAGCAAAAGCAGCAGGCATCCCTCTGATAGCATATAAAAACACCTCTCTTTCCGCGGCCTTGTATATTAACAGCTTAAAAGAGCTCGAAAACATCCTTTTTTAAGAAACCAATTGCAGATTCTCGTTTTTTTTAAAGGACGGCAGATCGGGCAAAGGTGGCCTTAAGCTGTGATGCCTACTTGTGGAAGTTGTTTCGTCCACGTTCCTTATATGTTTGTTGACAAATCATAAATATTACTTAGCATATTATTCTATGTGCCTACTTGTGGAAGTTATTTCGTTCACGTTTCTTATCAAAATATTCGGATAAAAAAATATATACGATGGAGAATAAATAATGGCTTTTGAAACAAAAGAAGAAGTTTTGGAAAAGATACTATCTCAAGAAAAACCGGAATGTCCTCATTGCAATCAGGAAATGAGTTTATGGGAAGTTCCGCCAATTAGCTTTAGCGATGGGCTTGGATGGGGAGCTCCTTACCTTTATGTATGTTTTAATGATGAATGCTCTTTATATAAAAATGGTTGGAAAAGTATAGAAGAACAATATGGACACGTTGCTTCATACAGATGTATGTGCTATCCGGGCGCAGATAAATTTGAAGTTATGCCTGTATTCAGTCCTTATGGTGGCGAAGGTCAGATTATTGATGACCAGGTTCTTATGGAGCAAGAAGTTCTTAACCAGGCTATAAAGAAAGGTTTTTCAATTCTCGCCGGCTGTTATGTAGAAAAAGATACGGTAACTGTAGTAAGAATGCTTTTAGATTCTGCAGAACCGGCAAAAGTTAGATTAAAAGCAGCCGAAATGGTTGGCGATATTGGAGAGCTGGATGCAATCGAACCGATCAGGAATCCCAAGTTTGGAAATAAACTTATTCAGGAGCAGGTGGATAAATCTATAAAAAAAATACACGAAAGAAATTTTACAAGGGAATGCCCTTTTTGCGCTGAGACAATCAAGAAAAGGGCAAAGATATGCAAACATTGCGGCAAAGAAGTAGCCGGCCAGTAATTTCTATTATAAATTTTTCAAGATAAAATATTAAATAGATAAATTTCTTGAAATACTATAGATGATATGCTAATTATAAATTTTTAGTATGGTGGGTGTAGCTCAGTCGGTAGAGCACCGGGTTGTGGCCCCGGTTGTCGAGGGTTCAAGTCCCTTCACTCACCCCATTACTCTCCTTCATGCGCCCGTAGCTCAGCTGGACAGAGCGCCGGACTTCGAATCCGTAGGCCGCAGGTTCGAATCCTGCCGGGCGTACCAATAAAATCGGCCTGTTAGGAACGTGGACGGTTACGAAATTATACGTCAAACGTTAGATCATCCGGCCACTCTCTTACATGACCGTCCATTATCCCCTTCTTGCATGCATCTATAACAACACGGCCGTCCTGAAAGACCATATCTCTTCCCGGATCAACATTGTTGAAAACCTTCCACAGCATAAGAGAGTCGT
>JAJSZO010000152.1:1754-6415 GCA_030262795.1 Deltaproteobacteria bacterium
TCAACATAACCCTCAAGTACAAATTCGGCTTCAGAAGGCACTTCCATGTCTATTGTTAAGCATTTTGTCATTAATACAGGTTTCTGACGAATAAAACCTGCGAGCAGCATTTCATCCACCCCTCTTGGCATTGGAGCTGTTGCTGCGTAGATGGAAGCAGGATCAGCGCCTATAGCTACGGCAACTGGCATTCTTTTGCCAGTGTTCCGGTATTCATTATAATAATGCGAGCCATCTTTGTGAATGTGCCAGTGCATTCCCGTGGAATTTTTGTCAAAGACTTGCATCCTGTACATTCCAACATTACGTTTGCCGGTAACAAGACTTTTTGTAAATACCATAGGCAGAGTGATAAACGGACCTGCATCCTTTGGCCAGCAATGGAGTACGGGAATTATCGAAAGATCAACATCACTACCCTTATAAACAATCTCCTGGCACGGCGGAATTTTTGATCTGCAGGATCGTGGAAAGAATCTTGTAAAATTAATTGCCATGGGAATTATATTCAATGCCTCTTTTAAACTTCCCGGAGGATTAATATCTATATACTTTTTTATCCTCTCGCTCAGTCTGTCGAGATGCGCTACTCCAAGAGCCATGCAAATCCTGCGAGAACTTCCGAATATATTTGTAGCAACCGGGAATGATGAGCCCTCTACCTGCTCGAAGAACAGGGCTTTCCCGCCATGCGGACTTTTAGACTCCTTATCTGTAATTTTACTTATTTCAAGGTAAGGCGATACCTTATGGCTTATACATTTAAGCTCACCTGCCCTATCCAGAGTATTTAAAAAATCTTTTAAGTTTTTATACAATTCCTGCTCCTTTTGAAGTCATTTATCAGCGATTTTTTGCAAAGAAATGTGCCAGGATCTTGATGCAGACCGAACAAATCCGACCCAAATCTATGCTATACAAAAATACCAAAGCTCAAATGTCAAATCAAGCTCAAATGTCAAGATAAGGCAATTAGCGTTGAACCGGAGTACAAGTTCTGTTGCTTAATCTCACAATGAGTTTTCAAATTTTTGATATTAAAATTTGCCAATTTGCCTTTATTTATTGACATAATTTAAAAAAATGGTTTATGAATTCTTTTTTTATGTTAGAAGTCATAAATACATTGCAAAAAATTGCTTAACTTAGATTCTCGACAGTCCTAAGTTCTCGTAACATGCTGAAGTGATTAAATCCCAACTTATTTTCCTCTTCAAAGGGGGAATTTGAAGGTTTTTTAGAAAACTTTGGACTGTTGAGTTAGATTGAAAGGAGAGTTACTGTTTATGGGTTCCCAAAAAAAGGAAACCAGGGAAAAACCCTTGGAGAAGATGACAGCCAAGGAGCTGAGAGAGGTTGCCATTGCGTTGCCTGATGTTACGGGTGTTCACGGAATGAACAAGGCTGAACTTATTAATGCGATAAAGCTGGATAGAGGGATTGAAACAGGGGCCGGGAAAAAGACCGATTCAACGGTTCGTGAAATAAAGAAAAAAATCAAAGAGCTTAAGGCAAAAATGGAAACGCTTCTTGAATCAAATGATAATAAAATGGCGGCTATTTATAAACGACGTATTATAAAGCTGAAGAAAAAAACACGCAAAGCCGCATAACTTGTGCCTGAACGAAAAACCTATTCAGGCACGGTTTTGAGTTTTTGGTTTTGAGTTTTGAGTTTTGAGTTAAAAAACGTGGTAATTTGACTTGGTGGTGATGAAATTTAATGAGTTCGTATAATTTGCAGAACCTGATCAAGTCTTATGTTGAATTTTTATCCTCTGAAAAAGGTTATTCAGCTAATACCTCTCGTGCTTATTTGCATGATCTGAATGAATTTGCGGATTTTCTTATACAGAGCAAAATTGGATATAAAAAGAAGCAGAATAAAACATATGCTTTTAAAGCAAGTGAAGTTCACAGTTTAATGATAAGGGAATATCTGGGATATTTACATAAGAAGAACAAAAAATCCACTATAGCACGTAAGCTTTCGGCTATACGTTCTTTTTTCAGATATCTTATCAAGCATGGCATAATTCAGAACAACCCTGCAGAATTGATACATACGCCTAAACAGGAACAAACAATCCCTGTATATCTTACAGTTGATGATATGTTTCGTTTGCTGGATTCGATTAAAACCGATAATTGGCTTGGGCTGAGGAATCACGCTATTTTTGAAACCCTTTATTCTACAGGAATACGTGTGGCGGAACTTGCCGGAATGAATGTTTTTAATGTGGATTTTACGAGGAGTATGATCCGCGTGCTTGGAAAGGGAGACAAAGAGCGAATTGTTCCTATCGGCGATAAGGCTTTAAAGGCTATAAAGGCATATAGAGATAAATTGCACAGAGAAACTGATTTGCAAATTGATGGGGATGGGCCGCTTTTTTTAAATAAAAATAATGACCGCCTTACTCCAAGGTCGATTGCGCGCGTACTGGACAAGCTGGTTAAAGAATGCAGTCTTATGTTTCCTGTTTCACCCCATGTACTGCGACACACATTTGCAACTCATATGCTTGATGCAGGGGCGGATTTGAGGGTGGTTCAGGAACTATTGGGCCATAAAAGCCTTTCGACTACACAGAAATATACACATGTCAGTATCGACAGGCTGATGAAAACATATGACAAGAGCCATCCTAGAAGGTGATTAATGATATGAATTTTCATGGAACAACTATTCTTGCTATCAGGCATAATGGGAAACTGGCAGTTGCGGGTGATGGTCAGGTTACCATGAATAATACGATAGTAAAACATCATGCCAAAAAAGTCAGAAGGATCTATAATGACAAGATCATTGTAGGATTTGCCGGCGCTACTGCTGATGCTTTAAATTTATCTGAGCGTTTGGAAGCAAAGCTTGAGCGTTATAACGGAAATTTGACGCGCAGTGCGGTTGAACTGGCCAGGGACTGGCGTACTGATAAGTATTTAAGACGCCTTGAGGCAGTGATGATAGCAGCGGATGAGACAAATATGTTTCTTATCTCAGGAAGCGGTGATGTTATAGAACCGGATGAAGGTGTTATGGGCATAGGTTCCGGCGGCACATGTGCTCTGGCAGCAGCAACTGCACTTATCAAGCACTCCGACCTTGATGCAAGGAGTATTGTGGATGAAGCTATGAAAATAGCGGCATCTATTTGTGTATTTACAAATGATTCTTTTACCATAGAAGAGATGTGAGGAATGGAAAACCAATATGAAAGATCTAAAACCCTCAGAAATAGTTAAAGAACTGGATAAGTATATTATTGGTCAGCACAAAGCCAAACGTTCTGTTGCGATTGCCTTAAGAAACCGCTGGCGAAGGCAGCATGTTCCGGAAGACATTCGTGAAGAAATTATGCCGAAAAACATTATATTGATTGGTCCTACCGGCGTAGGAAAAACCGAAATTGCAAGGCGTTTGTCTATTTTGACTGATTCTCCATTTGTAAAGGTTGAAGCTTCCAAATTTACCGAAGTCGGATATGTAGGCAGGGATGTTGAGTCCATGGTAAGGGATCTTCTTGAGCTAACTGTAAACAGGCTAAAATCAAGAGAAAAGGAAGCTGTCAGGGAAAAGGCATGGCAGGTTGCCGAAGAAAGAATGCTTGACCTGCTTCTTCCAAAGCCAAAGATTAAGGAGGTCAAAAAGGATGAAGATTTAAAGGAAACGCCTCTTGAGCTTGTAACGAGTAGTAGCGATGGGTCTTCTTCCACAAGAGAAAAGCTTCGCTCCATGCTTCGTGAAGGAAAGCTTGATAACAGGTTTGTGGATCTTGACGTTTCGGAAAGAGCCATGCCTGTTGTGGAAGTTTTTTCAAACATGGGAATGGAAGAGATGGGCTTTAATTTCAAAGACATGCTCGGTGGAATGATGCCTAAAAATACAAAAAAGAGAAAAATTAAAGTTCCGGAAGGTATGGAAATCCTTGCACAGGAAGAGGCCCAGGCCCTTGTGGATATGGATAAAGTTGTAAGCAGGGCGATTGATAAAGTTGAGCAGTCAGGTATAATTTTCCTTGATGAAATAGATAAAATTGTCGGGAATGGCGGAGGACATGGGCCGGATGTGTCCAGAGAGGGGGTTCAGCGTGATCTTCTTCCCATTGTTGAAGGAAGTACGGTTACCACAAAGTACGGTTCGGTTAAAACAGATCACGTCCTTTTTATAGCTTCCGGAGCCTTTCACACAATCAAGCCTTCTGATATGATACCGGAACTCCAGGGAAGATTTCCAATCAGAGTAGAGCTTGATTCTCTTGGAAAGGAAGATTTTATAAGGATACTGACCGAGCCTAAGAACGCTCTGCTTCTTCAGTATATTGAGCTTTTAAAAACAGAAAAGGTTGAAGTTGTCTTTGAAAACAATGCTGTTTCTGAAGTAGCGCGAATCGCTGAAGAGGTTAACAATCTTACTGAGAACATTGGAGCAAGAAGACTTCATACGCTCATGGAATGTATGCTCGAAGATATTCTTTTCAACGCTTCAGATATTAAAAACGTTAAAGATAGAAAAATAGTAATTGACGGGCAGTATGTAGTAGGCAAATTAAAGGATATCAAAGACGACGAGAATTTAAGAAGATATATACTATAAGTTTACGGTTTACGGTTCACGGTTTAGGGTTCCAGGTTAATTGATTTACGATGGATGAACATTA